>URRU01000007.1 GCA_900550335.1 uncultured Clostridium sp.
AATATTTATTATTTTAATAAGTATTAATAGATAAACCTTTTAATAATACAAGTAAAACATCTTGTTATTATTTCTCAATTGATATAAACTCTGTGGTGTGGAAGAAATTAACATCTGCACTCGTGTAGATGGAGAATTGAAATGAGAAGAGATGTAACAAATTTAAAAGACGAAAATGGAGGTAATGATAATGAATAAGAAAAAATTATCAGTAGTAATGGCTGGAGCTATGCTAGCAACAACTGTTGCACCAGTAATGGCAGCGACTACTTCGGAAGAGTCAGCTAACCAGCTAGGTTTATTAATAGGAAAGGTTAGAGATATATTAGAATCAAAAAAATTCTCTGACAACGAAAAAAGAAATAAAATAGACGGTGTTGGTAATGTCTCAGGACAGTCAGTTTATTATGTAAAAATAAACGGTGTAGTAAATAATGATATATCAAAAGCTACAAAAGAAGGCGGAATGGCACTTCAGGAAGCTTTACAGACAGCTTTAGGAAACTTAGCTCCTGGAACAACAGTAGAAATATGGTCAAGAGGATTTGTTACAGAAGGTAGCGGAGACAATGAACAGATATTCGCAACTGAATTAAAAACAAATTATTCTAAAGAAGATATGGCCCAAGATAGTGCTGTAGTAACAAATATAAATAATATAACAACAGAACTTAAAAATCAAAATATATTAGCAAAAGACAACGCTGTAACTGTAGTGCCTAATCAGTCAATAACTATAAATCTACAGGAAAAAAGCGGAGTTGCAAGCGGTAAAATAGTTATAAAACCAGGAGATAAAGTATTAGATTTCGCTCAGTACTTAAATAACTCAGGAAATGCAACTACAATAAATAGTGCTAATCCTGCAAATCCAAGTGATTTCCACGGATTCCCTAAAAAATCAGTAAATGCAATAACAGATTATCAGCCTGTAGCAGATTCATTATATGAAACTATAAACATAACTGGTACAGCTCCTAATACATTTAAAACATCTGATTTATTCAATGGGGTAATGTTAACAACAGAAGGACACGATTTATTAACTAAAATAGAAGAATCAGCTAATCCAACAGTTGCAACTTCTAAGATAGCTCGTACTGAGGAAGCACCAGTAGATCCTAATAAAAATGGTGCTGAACAGACACCAGAACAGAAATCAGGAGCTTCTCAAGTAACACCAGAATCTTCTGAGAAAACTGAAAAAACAAATGAAAAAGCAAGTGGTTCACAGGCTCAGGATCCAAAAGTAAATACTTCACAGAATCAGGGTTCAAATGTAAATACACAGAATCAGGGTTCAAGTGTAAATACTGGATCACAGCCACAGACTAAAGAAACAACTGCCCCAGAAGCTAAAAGTGCACCAGATAAAAAAGGTTCTGTTGTATTCTCAACAATAGGTACAAATAGTGTAAACATATCTACATTAAACTACAACCTACCAAAATCAAGTGATGGTACATACGGATTTAATATAGCATTAACTGATAAAGATCAGAATGTTACTAACTATGTTGTAAAAGGTGATAAAAAAGACACTACAATATTATTAAACTGGTTATTAACTCAGAATCCAAAAGTAGACATACTTGCAGGTGAAAATAGATATGAAACAGCTGTAAAAGTAGCTGAAAAATACGCAAATGAAAATGACCCATTCGCAAACGGAAAAGGCGATGTAGTAATGGTAAACGGAAATTCATTAGTAGATGGATTATCAGCATCACCATTAGCAGCAAGCTTAAATGCTCCGATGTTATTAACAGAAAGCAATAGAATACCAAAAGCGACTATGGACTATCTTGTGAAATTATCTGGAAAAGCTACAGTTGGTAACTTAAGCGGTATAAAAATACACCTTGTAGGTGGTACAGATGTTATATCAAAAGAATTAGAAAGAGAACTAAAATCTTACGGATTTACAGTTGATAGATTTAATGGTAAAAACAGAGAAGATACTTCAATGAAAGTAGCTAAAAAAATAGGAAACACTACAAGTGCATTCGTAGTAGGTGCAGAAGGTGAAGCAGATGCTATGTCTATAGCTTCAGTTGCATCTAGTGCAAATATAAAAGCTAGTGGAAGTAAAATAACTCCTATAATAGTATCTAACAAAAATGGTTTATCAGACGATGCATTAGAAACATTCAACAACAAAAATATAACTATAGTAGGTGGAGAAGCAGTTGTTAGCAAATCAGAATTTGATAATGTTAAAGAAGCTGTAGGAACAAATGGCTCAGTTTCTAGATTAGCTGGTGAAAACAGACAGGAAACTAATGCAAAAGTTATAAACAAATACTACAAAGATTCATTTGGTTTAACTACTCAGAATAAAAAAGTAGTTGCAGGTGATGTATTAGTAGCTAAAGACGGACAGAGAAATAAAATGGAACTAGTTGATGCATTAACAGTATCTAACTTAGCTGCATTAAACAACTCACCTATAGTATTAGCTACAAATAAATTAGCTAAATCACAGATAAATGCATTAGAATTAAATGCTAAACAGGCAAACGCATTATACCAGGTAGGTCATGGTGTAAGCCTAAATGTTGTAAAAACAATAGCAAACAACTTAGGTCTTAACTAGTAGATAGTCAAATCTTAATCTATGATTAAGGTATTCTATAACTAGAATATTATGTAATAAAGTTCAAAACAAAGGGTATTAAAAGCTCAAATTATAGCAACATTTTAAAAGTATAAAGTAAAAGTAAATAAAAAAGAGATTTGTTAAATTATATGATAAAGTACAAACACTTCAAAATTATAAAGTATAACTAAAATAGAAATTAAATAAAGATAAAATATATTCATACTCAATCACGTTAGTTAGTGAGATTAGATTTTAGAAGATTTTTTAGAAAGTTAGTATTGAGTAAAAGATGTAAATTACTGCCACATAGTGGGGACTGTGTGGCAGATAAAAAATACTGGGTTTGGATTTAAAATAGATTGGGAAATGTAATGTCGGGGATACGCTCCTGGCATTACTACTGATAATTTTTCTTATTTATTTTTCTCCATTTTTCCTCAGTTTCGTTATAATAAGCTACCGTTTTCCTTTTTGAGTAGCAAATCGTTTTTCTTTTTTTCTCTAAACACATCTTTTTTCTTATTTAATAGTCGAGAGATTATTGAATAACTTTCACAAACATTCTTTTGTTTGGCAGGAATCCCTCATTCCACAGGGGATTTCCTGCCTTATTTTTTTTATTATTTCTTATATATGAAATTATTTTGAAAAATCAATAATTTTCTTGCAAATAGTGTTATTTATAGTATAATATTGATATAAGGAATTATTTATAGATTATTCATATTTTCGGCTCTGTTCCCTCAAACAGACACACCGAAAATGAATATACATTATTTTTAGATATCTCTTGTAGATAGTGGGAAAAAGAGACTGTTGTAGTTTTTCTACAGCAGTCTCTTTTGTTTCTGCAAAAAATTTTATCTAAAATCTATTGAAATTAGGGGAAAATTTTTACAGAATAAAGTATAATATAGATGTTATTGCTTTTGACTAGATTAAATTGTATTAAAATTTTATCTAGATATAAACTTATTTAAAATGAGTATAATCTTATTTAAAAACAATAAAGAGCAAAAAAGTGTATTTGAAGAAAATGAGTTTGAAGAAAATGTTGAGATTTAATAAATAAAATTTTATTAGAAAGAAGGTGTTTAGTATTAACAGAATAAATACTTTGATTAAGAAATTTAATTCATTGAAGGTTGTTTATAAAATTGCGAGTGTTATTGTTATTTTGATTCTTTGCTTTGCTGTTTATTTGGGTATTATGCAGCACAAGGAGTCAAAAAGAATTAAGGAGTATAAGAATACAAAAATAGCTCAGGAGCTATATGTCAACAACAAGAAGTTTGAGCCAAAGAGCCCATACAAACTTAGAAACGATATAGTATTCCTGCCTTTTGATGATATAGCTAAGGCACTAAATGTAAAATATAGCTATACAGAGGAAAATTTTGGAAAGATAGTTTTAAATTATCAGGGAACTACTTATGATTTAAAGAAAGGCTCTAATATAGTCTACAATAGAAAATCCAAAGAAGAGACTAAAATGGATGGAAGAGTAGAGCTTATAGAAGGAAAGCTATATGTTCCAATGGAGTTTATAAAGGATTGTATGTACGTTAATATTTTAGAGCTATCAAATAATAGAGTGTTTATAGATAGTTTTAAGGAAAGATTTAATTACGATTGGATTGATAAGACGAAATACATAGCCCACGCTATGGGTGGTATAGACCGTAGAGCTTATACAAACAGTCTTGAAGCATTTAAGACAAATTATAAAATGGGATATAGAATGTTTGAGATTGATATTACGTTTAGTGTAGAGGAAGAGCCAATTTTACTTCATTCTTGGAATCCAGAAGGACTTAAAAAACTAGGACTTCCATCTGCTTGGAATGAAAATAGACCTACAAAGAGCCAGTTTGAAGATACTTTAGTAAATGGTATGTATCATACGTTGTCTTTTGAGGATGCATGTAAGCTTATGCAGAAGTATAAAGATATTACTTTTGTTTTAGATGCAAAAGCAGAAGGTGAGCGGTGTAAGAGAATTTACCAGAAGTGTGTAAAAACAGCAAAGAGTATAGATCCTAAACTGCTTGATAGAATGATTCCTCAGATTTATGAAGAGGATATGTTGAATGATGTTATGGATGTTTATGATTTTAAATCTATAATATACAGTCTTTACAAACAGGACGAGTTAAATTCTAAGGAGATTATAGATTTTGCTTATGAAAATGGTGTAAAAGCAGTTGTTGTAGACAGAAGTAAGCTAAATTCTAAGTTTATAAACGAGCTTAAACAGAGAGGGGTTTATGTTTACGTAAATACGTATAATGATACAGAAAAGGTTAAGGAACTTGAAAAGCTAGGAGCTAAAGGAATCTTTTCTGACTTTATAAATCCAAAAACTGAAGAAAATAGATATGAAATTGAAGCAGAAGAGGAAGAAGCGTCTAATTAAATTTAGGCGCTTTTTTGTATGTAAAAATATCAATTAGATTTGTATGTAAAAATATTAATTAGAAAAGTTTTTTTGAAAAAATATACCAAAAATCTTGAAAAATTTTATCAAGAATATCATTTATTGCATCAAAAAGGTTACAGATTGTAACTTTTTGTGATATAATGATTTACATAATGTTATGAGATTTACATAATATTTATTAAATGATAATGATTATTTGTAAAAATTAAAATAATTATTTGTTTTGGTCGGTTTTGAGCGTTATTTAGTAGTGAGAGAGACTACGGTTTAAATTATATTTAAATTAGTTAAATTGAAGGAGGAATTTATGAATAAGAGATTTAAAGCGACAACAGCAATAGTAATGGCATCAACAATGTTAGCACCTACTGCAGCATTTGCTCAAAGTAGTGCACAGGGTTCAGAAGTTAGTGTAAATATAGAAAAACAGAGTGTAGTATTTGGGACAGAATCTTCTGTTTCAGTTAAGTTCAAAGAAAAATTAAATGCGGACAAGATAGTTTTAAACTTTAAATGTTACGATATGCCGCTAAGTGCAGAACTTAAATACAATTCTGATAAAGATATTTATGAAGGTACTATAAAAATAGACCAGGAACCAGAATATTTAAATGTATGGGAATTACAGAATATAGAAGTTAAATCATCAAATCCATATACATTAAATAGAAAAGACCTTGAAGGTATGGGACTTGACTTAGATTCTTGTAATATAACTCAGGAAGTTGTTATAGATGAGGCTGAAGTTCAGGAAGCTATAGCTAACGGAGATACTGCTTCTAATGTAATACAGAGAACTTTAGCAAGAAGTGCAGTTCCTGTTAAAAAGATGATAGGAGATAATAGATACGGAACAGCTGTAAAAGTTAGCCAGGAAGGTTGGACAAGTGCGAATACAGTTGTAATAGTTAATAGAAATGCTGGTATAGCAGGTACAATAGCTACACCTTTAGCTACTACATACAACGCACCTATACTTTTATCAAGTAAAGATGTTGTTCCAGCTAATATAATAAACGAAATAAAAAGATTAAAAGCTAAAAACATAATAATAGTAGGAAATACAAGTGATGTTTCATCTAAAGCAGTTTCAGCTTTAAGTAAGACAGGGGCTAAGATTTCTCGTATAAGTGGATCTAACAACTTTGAATTATCTTTAAATGTAGCAAAAGCTATAGATAAAGACCACGATGTTACAAAAGCATATATAGCTAATGGTTCAAGTGGGGAAATAGATGCTCTTACAATAGCTGCAAAAGCTGGGGAAGACAAACAGCCTATAATACTTACAGAACAGAATGCGATAAATTCATCAGTTTACAACTGGTTAAAATCAGAAAACCTATCTGATGCATATTTAATAGGTGGTACAACTGTTTTATCAAACAATGTATTAAATAAGATAGATGGAATAGTTAGTGCAGATGTAACTAAAAACAGAGTTTCTGGATCAGACAGACATGAAACAAATGCAGCTGTTATAAAAAGATTCTACACAAATAAAAATATAAATTCTTTATTTGTAGCTAAATCAGACGAGCTTATAGATGCTCTTACTTGTGGACCTTTAGCTGCTAAGAAAAAATCACCTATACTTATAAACCCTACAAGTTATGTATCAGCTAGACACTCAGAAAACTTAAATACATATAAAGCAGAAAAAGTTTATCAGATAGGTGGAGGTATATCTTCTAAAGTTATAACTTCAATATCAAACTCTGTGTCTAAACATAATTCAAATACAAATACTAATGAGGATACATCAAATAACAACAATAATAACAGTAATACAAACAACAACTCTTATAAAGATAATACTGTTGTACTTGATGCAGGTCATGGTGGTTCAGATTCAGGAGCAACTTCAAACGGAAGAAGGGAAAAAGATTATACTCTTGATACAACACTTGCAACAAGTGCATATTTAAGAAAACAGGGTATAAATGTAGTATTAACTAGAAGCAAAGATGAATACATATCTTTAGCAACTAGAGCTGCTATTTCTAATGAAGTAAGACCAGAATTATTTACTAGTATACACTATAACTCATATAATGGTAGTGCAAATGGGACAGAAGTGTATTATAATGTAAAGGATAAGAATGGTGGATTAACAAAGACTGCCGCATCAAATGTATTAAGAAGAATAGTTAATACTTTTGGATTCTACAATAGAGGAATAAAGGTAAAAGCAAATAGCAGTGGAACTGATTATTATGCAGTTTTAAGACAGAATAAATATCCAGCAATGTTAATAGAATGTGCATTTATAGATAATGCAAAAGATATGGAAAAACTTAACAGTGATTCTAAAATAAATAAATTAGGAACACAGATAGGTGCTGGTATAACAGAAACTATAAAATAATAATTAATATTTGCCACTATGTATAGTTGTGCTGTTATTTGAATTGCCGATTAAGTGTAAGGGGAAGAAAATGAAGTTAAGCAAAAAAATAAAACGAAATTTAATTACATTAACAGCAGTTGTTATAGCAGTGCGGGGATATGTAGGAAGTGGAAAAATTTTAGATAAGAAATTTAATCAGACATACGATATAAATTCAATTTTTGGTAAGGACAGATATGAGACATCTGTCCTTGCTAATGAATTAGGCTGGGAGAAGGCTGACGAGGCTGTCCTTATGAATACTAATTCTATAAGTACAGCAATAACAGCAGTTTCCTATGCAAATGAAAAAAATATACCTATATTCTTTACAACTCAAGAAGAGATAAGTCCAGAAGTTTGGTCTAGGATAAAAGAGTTAGGTGTTAAAAAGGTTTATGTCGTTGGAGGAATAAGGAGCATTTCAAAATCTGTTGAAAGAGCAATTCAAAGAACAGGTGCAAATACTGTAAGAGTAACTGAAAGCAAAAGATCAGACATATCTCTTAGATTTGCAGAGGCTCTTTATAAAGTGAAAAAATACGATACTGTAGCACTTGCTGTAGGTGAAGAATTTGGCTATGCTGAAGGGGTTTCTATGGCAATAGCAGCGTCGAGGGAGAATATACCTGTAATAACTTTAAATGAATCATCTTTATATGATACAGTAGATTTTTTAAAGGAAAAAGGTATTAAAAAGACTTATATAATAGGAGATAATAACAAACTTTCTAGTACTGTCGAAAAGCTAGTTCCAAACCCAGAGAGAATTAGTGGTACGGATTCTTACGACTTAAATAGAAAGATTATTAAAAAGTTCTATGACTTAGACAATACTGATGAGGCATTTATAGTAAAGGGAGGAACATACTTATACGGAGAAAGACTTCAGATAGGTGAATTTGTAAACTCTTTATCAGTGGCAAATGTTTCAGCAGACAAAAATATTCCTATTATATTCTGTAATGAGAATTTTCTTGAGGACGACCAAGAAAAATTTATAAATGAATATGGAATAAAAAAACTTACATCTGTCGGATTTGTTTTAGAGAGAGCAAAACTTTTAAATCCTGATAGAGTTAGAAATGCTTTTGGAGTTGCACTAGTGATTACTTCATTTGTTCTTCTATTTAGAGCTCTTAGAAAAAAGGATCAACTTGTGTAGTAAGTTTTAAGTTCAATTGGTAGGGAAATCATATATTGTCATAGTGAAGTGTAGCTATTGATAATATATGATTTTTTGAGTATAATATAAAAATAAGACTGAATAATAATTGATAATTAATGAACTTTATTTATGGAGGTAGATATGTCTAATAGTGCGAAAAGACCAGAGCAGCTAACAGAGGAACATATAAACTCTATAGACTATGATATAGTGAAAGGTGGAAGCTTATTCAATGCCTATCAGAGGATAATGGATATAGTCTTATGCCTTATAGCGCTTATAATAGGAATACCTTTAATGGTTATATTTGGAGTTTTAATAAAGATAGAGGATAATGGACCGGCTGTGTATAAACAAGAACGTGTTGGAAAAGGTGGTAAATGTTTTTATTTATATAAATTAAGATCTATGAGAACTGATGCCGAAAAATTTGGTGCTCAGTGGGCAGAAAAAGACGACCCTAGAATAACAAAAGTAGGTAAATTTATAAGAAAAACAAGAATAGATGAGATACCACAGCTTTTTAATATCTTAAGAGGTGATATGGGTATAATAGGCCCTAGACCAGAAAGACCGATGTTTACTGTTCAGTTTGATGAAGAAATACCTGGATTTATTAACAGATTATCTGTAAAACCAGGGCTTACTGGATGGGCACAGGTAAATGGAGGATATGAAGCTACTCCAGCAGAAAAATTAGAAGACGACTTATACTATATAAAGAATAGATCGTTCTTACTAGATATGAAAATTATATTTAAAACTGTCGGAGTTGTACTGACAGGACATGGAGCAAGGTAATTCAATAATACTATTATTGAATTACTTTGATTTTATGAAAAATATTTTATGAAATTTATTTAGGTATTTTTCAAAATGAAAAGAAGGTGAATCATGGATATTTCTATTAATAATAGATTTAATAAGTTAGAATTTTTAAAAGGTCAGTTTCTTAGCGAGAAGTTAAGAAGTAGACTTTTAGCCATGCTTATATTTTTTATAGTAGCTAGGTATCAGACTATGTCTCTACATTATCTAGTATACAAAGGAAGTATGGTTATGACTGGTGTTCTTGCTGGAATCCTTATTTTAGATTCTATAAGCAAGTATAAACCTATACACTATATTATATTTGGATTGTTTGCAGTTCAAATGCTGATAATAAAGAATCCAAATCTTCTTTATGTGTATTTCTTATCACTAGCATTTATTGATTGTGATATGTTTTATGTTATAAAAGTTTATATGGTAAGTAATGTTATTTTTTTTGCTATTTATATGACTATGAACATAACAGGGCTTAGAGAAACAGAATTTGTAAAAGGGAGAAATGACTTCGGTTATGGAAATCCAAACAGTGCATTTATAGCGATGTTTACGATTTGGATATCTTACCTTTACTGCAAATTCGACGATTTAGAGCTTATAGACGTAGTTATACTGCTATTCTTTGCATTATTAATGTATAAACAGACTAATACAAGAACTGGTCTTATAACTGTTGTAGCTGTAACAGCTATAATTCCATTTGTTAAATTTTTAAGAATAGATAATAAATTTATGAAAATATCTATAACATCTATTCCGATTTTAATATCTTTACTTAGTCTAGTAATAGCTTTTGTATTTAAAGAAAATAGCTTTTTAAATGATGTGTTATCTAGTAGACCACTTTATTGGAATAGATACCTTACTCATCCTGTAAATGGATTGACTCTATTTGGGCATCCATCAGATGTTAAGGAATATTTATTTGTTCCAAAGCTACCTTTTGATAGCGGATACTTAACACTTATGTATACTTTTGGTATATTTGGTTTTGTAATATTTATCGGCTTGTACTCTTATACAATATACAAGCTTTGTTCAGAGAATAGAAAAAGAGATATTATCTTTATAATAGCTATTCAGATATATGCTTTTGCAGAAAGTATGTTTACAGATATAGCTACCAATTTGGCCATAGTATTGATAGTTACGGCTATGAGCAGTATATCTCTTGGTAGATCTTGTGAAAGGAGAAAAAAATGCAAGAAGGTTTAGTTTCGATAGTTACTCCTGTTTATAATGCAGAAAGATTTATAAATGAAACTATAGATTCTGTTATGGCTCAGACTTATGATAATTGGGAGCTTATTTTAGTAGACGATTGTTCTTCAGATAATTCTGCGGCGATAATAGATGAATATGTTAAAAAAGATAGCAGAGTAAAATATATAAAAAATAAGGAAAACTCTGGTGCAGCTGTTTCAAGAAATGCGGGGATTGAAATGGCAAAAGGTCAGTATGTTGCCTTTGTTGATAGTGACGACGTATGGAAGCCAGAAAAGTTAGAGAAACAGTTAGCTTTTATGAAAAAAAATAATTATGCTTTTACATTTACAGCATATAGATATGTATTAGAAGATGGTACAGTTACAGATAAGATAGCTAATACAGTTGAAAAGATAAATTATGATGGACTTCTAAAAAATACTGTTATAGGTTGTTCAACAGTTGTTATAGACAGAAATATAGTAGGAGATTTTAGAATGCCATTACTTAGAAGGGGGCAGGATACAGCTACTTGGCTTCAGATTCTTAAAAAGATTGACTATGCTTATGGATTAAATGAACAGCTAGTAGAATATAGAAAAGTTTCAAATTCTATATCTAGCAACAAGTTTAAGGCATTAAAGAGAACTTGGAACATTTACAGAAATGTAGAGCATTTAGGATTATTTAAAAGTTGTTACGTTTTTTGTTGTTATGCTTTTAATGCATTGATGAGAAGAATGTAATAAAAATTACCGATGTGTATTTACGGTATTAAGTATGGAGGTATACACGATGAAAATTTCAGTAGCAGGAACAGGGTATGTCGGCCTGGTAACAGGAGTATGCTTATCTGAAAAAGGACACAATGTAACTTGTGTTGATATAGATGAAAAAAAAGTAGAAACTATGAAAAAAGGTATTTCACCTATATATGAAGAAGGCCTTGAGGAGTTAATGAAAAAAAATTATGCAGAAGGTAGACTTGATTACACTACAGACTACGAAGCTGCGTATAAATCTTCAGATGTTATATTTATAGCTGTTGGTACTCCAGAAAGAAGCGATGGGTCAGCTAACTTAGATTATATAAAAAGCGTTGCTACTCAGATAGCTCAGTCTATAGAAAAAGATACTTTAATAGTTATAAAATCAACAGTTCCAATAGGTACTAATGAAAAAATAGAGCAGTATATAAGAAAGAATTTAAAAGAAGGTATACATATAGAATTAGCTTCTAATCCAGAATTTTTAGCACAGGGAACAGCTGTTAGAGATACACTTCATGCAGCTAGAATAGTTATAGGTACAGAAAGTGAATGGGCCTCAAATATAATGCAGGAAATTTACAAGCCTTTTGATATACCTATGGTTCTTACTAATAGAAATAGTGCAGAAATGATAAAATATGCTTCAAACGACTTCTTAGCTTTAAAAATATCTTATATGAATGATATAGCAAATTTATGTGAGATAGTTGGAGCAAATGTAGAAGATGTAGCAAAGGGAATGAGCTATGATGATAGAATAGGTAGTAAATTCTTAAGAGCTGGTATAGGATATGGTGGTTCTTGTTTCCCTAAGGATACAAAAGCACTTCACTGGTTATCTGCTCAGAATGGATATGAATTAAAAACTGTTAAGGCAGCTATAGAAGTAAATGAACAGCAGAAATTAAAACTTATGAGAGCTGCTGCAGAAAAAGTTGATTCTTTTGAAGGAATGAATGTAGCTGTTTTAGGACTTACTTTCAAACCAGGAACAGATGATTTAAGAGAATCTCCAGCAATACCTAATATAGAGTATTTATTAGAAAGAGGAGCTAATGTATTTACATTTGATCCAGTTGGAGTTGAAAATGCTAAAAAGAAATTTGGGGACAAAATAGTATACACAGAAACTGCTAAAGAAGCTTTAAAAGATGCTCAGTTATGTTTCATAATGACTGAATGGAAAGAGGTAAAAGACCTTACTCCAGAAGATTTTAAAGAAATGATGTCAGAATGTGTTGTATATGATGGTAGAAACTGCTACCTTCCAGAAGATATGGAAAAAGCTGGGATAGAATACCACTCAATAGGTAGATAAACCATTTAATAGGTAGATAAATAGATAAAATAGAGGTGTTTCAAAATGAGTTTATATAAAGATATACTTGATGGAAATGAAAAAATATCAGTTGTAGGACTAGGATACGTAGGAATTCCTTTAGCGGTTGAATTTGCACGCCACACATCTGTTATAGGGTTCGATATAAATAAAGAAAAAATAGAACTTTATAAAAATGGAATAGACCCAACAGAAGAAATAGGAAATGAAGAAGTAAAAAATACTACAGTTAAATTTACTTCAGATGAAAAAGATTTAAGAGATGCAAAATTCCATATAGTTGCTGTGCCAACTCCAATAAATCAGGATAAAACTCCAGACTTAAAACCTGTAATAGGAGCTACAGAAGCAATAGCAAGAAACCTTACTAAAGGTTCAATAGTAGTTTATGAATCTACAGTTTATCCAGGAACTACTGAAGAGGTTTGTATACCAATTCTTGAAGAAATATCAGGATTAAAATATATGGAAGACTTTAAGGTTGGATATTCTCCAGAAAGAATAAATCCAGGGGACAAAGTAAACAGACTTACTACTATAATGAAAATAGTATCTGGTTGCGATGATGAAACACTTGAAGAAGTTGCAAATATATACTCAATAGTAGTAGAAGCTGGTGTTTATAGAGCTGAGAGTATAAAAGTAGCAGAGGCTGCTAAAGTAATAGAAAACTCTCAGAGAGATATAAATATAGCATTTATGAATGAGATAGCTATGGTATTCAATGAAATGGATATAGATACAAAAGCTGTTTTAGAAGCAGCAGGAACAAAATGGAACTTCTTAAAATTCACTCCAGGATTAGTTGGAGGACATTGTATAGGAGTTGACCCATACTACTTCATATACAAAGCTGAGGAATTAGGTTATCATTCTCAGATAATATCAGCAGGTAGAAGAATAAACGATGGTATGGCTGAATTTATTGTTTCAAATACAGTTAAAGAAATGATAAAAGCAGATAGAAAAGTAAAAGGTGCAAAAGTTTTAGTTATGGGTATAACATTTAAAGAAAATTGCCCAGATACTAGAAATAGTAAAGTTGCAGATATAATAACTGGACTAGAAGATTACGGAATGGAAGTAAAAGTATACGATCCAGTAGCCGATGAAAATGACGCTATTAAATTCTACGGTGTAGATATGATAACAGAAGAAGAATTAAAAGATTTTGATTGTATAGTAGCTGCTGTCAACCACAGTGTATTTGCAAAATTCTCATTAGATGAGATAAAAGCTATGGAAAATGATAAAGGCGGAAAAGTTCTTATAGATATAAAAGGAATATACAATGCAAAAGAAGCGGTAGAAAAAGGATTTGCATATTGGAGATTATAAAAGATTTGCATATTTAAGATTATAATAGGAGGAGAAGGTATGAGAGTATTACATGTATGCTCTTATTATATCACTTCTAAACTTTATAAAAACTTGATAGAAAATTTAGCGGAAACAGGTATATATAGTAGAGTGTATATACCTGTTTCTTCGAATGAGATGATAAACAAGTTTGTAGGCGAAGAAAGTGATATGACAGAGTATTTATATTCTAAGTGTTTTAATAAATTTGATAGAGTAAGCTTTAAGTGGAAAAATAAAAAAATATACTCTGATTTAAATAAGAATGTCAAATTGGATGATATAGATATAACACATGCACATTCACTTTTTGTAAATGGATATGTTTCTTATAGACTTAAAAAAGATAGAGGGCTTGATTATATCGTAGCTGTTAGAAATACAGACGTAAATACATTCTTCAAAAAGGTTAAACACCTTAGACCTCTAGGTGTTGAGATAATGAAAAATGCTAAACAGGTTATATTCTTATCTGAAAGATATAAAAATGATGTTATAAAGGAATATGTTCCTAAAGAATTAAGAGAAGAGATTTTTAATAAGTCTGTGGTTATTCCTAATGGAGTGGATAGTTTTTGGCTAGAAAACGAAATAATGGATGAAGAAAAAACAGTAGATAAAGATAATGTTAAGTTAGTATTTACAGGAAAATTAGATAAAAATAAAAATATTTACACTTCAATAGATGCTGTTAAGAAGCTTAATGAAGATGGGTTAAATGCTACTTTAGATTTAATTGGTGATGGACCTGAAAAAGACGGTATAAAAAAATATGCCGAGGAAAATGCACCAGGTAAGGTAAATCTACTAGGATTTATGGATAAGACAAAGATAATAGATGTATACAGAAATAGTGATATATTTGTTATGCCATCTAAATTTGAAACATTTGGTCTAGTTTATGTTGAAGCATTGACTCAGGGTCTACATTTGATATACACTAGAGGACAGGGGTTTGATGGCTACTTTGCAGACGGAACTATTGGATATAGTGTAAAATACGATGATTCAGAGGAAATAAAAAATAGAATAAAAGATATATCATCTGGTAAGGTTGAAAAAATATCAAATTATAAAGATAAAATTCTAAATGATTTCGACTGGAAAAATGTAGCTGAAAGATATAAAAAAATATATTCTAAATAGCGAGGAAAAACAGATGAAAGTACTATATATAGTTAATATGGATGAGAATAATAAAAAAGGTCTTTTCATGGCAACTCATGAAAAAATCAAAGCTATAATGAAACTTCATCCAGAAAATGAATACAAAATCATATCTGTTCAGTTTAAAGATACAGGTCTTTTTAGAGCTATTAAAAAGATAACTGGTAAAAAGACCTATGATAAAACTAGCGATGAATTTACTTTTGATGGGGTAAACTACAAAAAAGTATATTTAAGCATAGATATGAAGAGTAAAAATATTGAAAAACAGGAAGATGATAGAGCTAGATTTGCAGAATTCTTCTCAGCTTGTAAAGAAGATATTGAAAACTGTGATATAGTAAGCTGCCATTGGGGTTACCCACATGGAAGAATAGCTTATTGGATAAATAAGGATTTTGGTAAGCCTTATATCGTAACATATCATGGTAGTGATGTTCATACAATGCCGTTTAATAATAGCGACATAAAGAAAAAGGTGCTACAGATAATGGAAAATTCTGTGCAGAATATTTTTGTAAGTAAAAAACTTATGGATACTGCAAGAGAACTTGGATATTCTGGAGATAATTGTACTGCTTCAAGAAATGGAGTAAATACAGAAAAATTCTACCCAATATCTGAAGAAGAGAAAAATGAAATTAGAAATAAGTATAATATAACAGGCAAAAATATCGGATTTGTAGGTGCTATAAATGAAGTAAAAAGATCTGATAAATTTGCTGAGATATTTGAAGCTATAAAAAATTTAGATTCAAATAATGAATATACATTTACTGTTGTTGGAGATGGGCCTTTAAAATCAGAAGTTGAGAAAAAATGTAAAGAAAAAAATCTACACGTTGTATTTACCGGAAATCAGGAAAGCGACGGTGTTAGAAAGTTTATGAATACTATGGATGTAATGATTCTACCTAGTAAGAGAGAGGGATTTGGATGTGTTGTTACAGAGGCAAATGCATGTGGTGCAGCTGTTGTGGGTAGTGATGCAGGTGGAATTCCTGAGGCTATAGGTATAGAAGAGAACGTAGTAAATGACGGAGAAGGTTTTGAAGAGAGATTAGCTAAAAGAGTTGTAGAGGTAGTTAATTCTGACAACGACAGAGATGCAATTTCTAAACATACAATGGATAACTTTGCTTGGGAAAAAATAGCAGAGGATGAGGCTTCTTTTTATGGAAAGGGGGCTTTAAACTAGATGAGCAAGGTTGCAAAAGCTACGGCAGCCCTTATGGCTGTTACGATGCTTTCAAAAATAATGGGGTTTGGTAGAGAGCTAGTACTTGGAGCTTTATATGGGGCAAGTACTTATAGTGATATTTTCATAGCTGCATCAAACATACCTAAGGTACTATTTACATTAGTTGCTACAGCGCTTGCAACTACATTTATTCCACTTTATTATGAAAACTTAAGAGAAGGTGGAGAAGATAAGGCGCTTAGATTTTCAAATAATATACTTAATATAACTATTATACTAGGTATAATATTATCTACATTGTCATTTATTTTTGCAGGTCCTATTGTAAAAATATTTGCTATGGGATTTAAAGGTGAGACTTTTAGACAGGCTGTTATATTTACCAGAATAATAATATTCGGTGCAATATTTACAGGTCTTAGTGATATAATGAAGTCTTATTTACAGTCTAAAGATAGTTTTACTATACCTGGACTTATAGGTTTACCATACAACATTATATTAATCGGAGCGATGATTCTTAGTGTTGTTTTAGATAATGTTTACATTCTACCTGTTGGTGCACTGTTAGCTATGGCGAGTCAGTTCTTCTTCCAGGTACCATTTGCCTATAAGAAGGGATATAAATATAGATTATTTGTAGATTTTAAAGATGAATATGTTAAGAAGATGCTTATACTTGTAGCTCCTATAGTTATAGGGGTTGCAGTGGATCAGATAAATATAATGGTCGATAAAACACTTGCTTCGACTCTAGTAGAAGGAAGTATATCTGCTCTAAATTATGCGGATAGATTAAAAGGGTTTGTAACAGGTATGTTTATCGCATCTATATCTGCGGTTGTATATCCTCAGTTCTCAAGACTATCTGCAGCAGAGGATAGAACAGAGTTCTTTGACTTTATTAGAAAAAGTATAAACTCTGTAATAATTATAATAATGCCTATGACAATAGGTGCTATGGTGCTATCTCAGCCAATAGTTAGAATATTATTCCAGAGAGGGGCATTTGATGCAAGAGCGACTCAGATGACTGCTATAGCTTTAGTATTCTATTCTATAGGTCTTATAGGGGTAGGACTTAGAGATATACTTACTAAAATATTCTACTCTGTACAAGATACAAAGACACCGATGATAAATGCTACAATAGCTGTTGTTATGAATATATGTATGAACTTAATATTTATAAGACATTTAAAACACGGTGGGCTTGCACTTGCTACAAGTTTATCTTCAATAATATGTATATTACTTCTATTTAGAAGTCTTAAAAAGAAACTTGGAGATTTTGGTCAGAAAAAGATAATAATTGTATTTTTCAAGACTACTTTTGCAGCACTTATAATGGGTGTTGTTGCTAGAGTGGTTTATAAATTTATATTTGCTATGCTTGGAACAGGTCTAATAATGGAAGTAATAGCTCTAGGTACTGCTATAGTTGCAGGTGCAACTGTATATGGGCTTTTAATACTGTTATTTAAAGTTGATGAAGTATCAATGATAACAGATATAGTTAAGAAAAAACTAAAAAGAGGTTAGTTTAAGTTTTTAGAGTTAGTTGTGTATTAAAGATAGTAATGGATTAAATGTAATTGGATATTAAAGATAGTTATATATTAAAGATAGTTATATATCAAAGTTGTTTATATATAAGTAACAACTTGTTACAAATATGTAACTGTTACTTTCTATTAATACAATATTAACCTATTAATAA
This sequence comes from uncultured Clostridium sp., assembly GCA_900550335.1. Taxonomy (GTDB): domain Bacteria; phylum Bacillota; class Clostridia; order Peptostreptococcales; family Peptostreptococcaceae; genus Peptacetobacter. The sequence goes on from URRU01000007.1 coordinate 18,190, forward strand.
GTAAAATTTAAAATTAGAAACAAAAAAGTAACAAAAAAATAATTATATAGTAAAAATAGACGAAAAAAAGCTTGGATTTGGTGTTAAAATCCAAGTTTTTTTTATTGGAAAGTAGTAAATAATTGCGAAAAGTTGACATAATACTACAAAAATGATATATTCAAATGGTCGCAGCAAATTTTAATTTGTCATTTTTAGTCATAAGTTTCAAATTGTTACTTTTAAGAATGTAGCAATTTCAACGTTTTACAGATAAATGTTACTAAAAAAGACAAAAAAGTTACAGAAATGTAACAAAAATACTTGTATATGACAAAAAGCTATGATAGAATAGAAAATGTAGAATTTAAGAAATATAAATTTTACTACATTAACCACTAACTAATAAGAGAATCAGGAGGGCGATTAATGCATTCGTTAAACATAAATAAGAAAATATCTAAAGTAATGGCAGCAGTTATAATAGCTGGATCACTAACAGTATTCGCTGGAAACAATACAGTAAACGCTGATGAAATATCAGATTTATCATTAGTTTCTACTCAGGAAGTGACTGATGTAACAAGAGCAGCAGCAAAAAATGGTTTTGTTAAAGAGGGCAACAAAACTTTCTATTATAAAAACGGAAGTAAAGTAAAAGGTTGGGTTGAATCTAACGGTAAAAAATATTACTTCATGAAAGACTATACAATGGCTAAATCAATGTTTAGAGCAATATCAAATGTTAAATATTACTTTAAAGCAGATGGTTCATTAGCAGCTAACGAAATAGCAAAAACAACTGAAGGAATGTTTAGATTCGATGCTAACGGAGTAATGGTAAAAGGTGAAGAATACGCAGAAGTATTAGAATGTGACTTCTTAAATGTAAGAACAGAAGCTAATTCTGATGCAGAAGTAGTTGGAAAAATAAATACAGGTGATGTAGTTCAGATAATAAAAGAAGGAAATGGTTGGTGTAAAGTAAAATCAACTAATGGACTTCAGGGATGGGTAAATGAAGATTACCTTACATCATACGAAGTTAATGCAAAAGTTCAGAAAGTAATAGCTACTGCAAAAGCTCAGATGGGTAAACCATATAGATGGGGAGCAAGTGGACCAAGTTCATTCGACTGTTCAGGATTAATGCAGTATGCATTCAAAAAAGGAGCTAATATATCTCTTCCAAGAGTTTCAAGAGAACAGGCTACTGTAGGTAAAAAAGTTGCTAAAGCAGATTTACAGCCAGGAGATTTAGTATTCTTTGCAAGAGGTGGAAGAATACATCATGTTGGAATGTATGTAGGTAACGATCAGTACATACATGCACCACAGACTGGTGATGTTGTTAAAATAAGCAAATTATCTGCAAGAACTTTATACACTGCAAGAAGAGTTATACAGTAATTAGGGTAATTATAGGACGTTTATAAGCGTCCTTTTTTATTTGCAAAAAATAGCAGGAGCAAAGGTATAGATATTAACTTTTGCTAATTGATTTTGCTAATTGAAAATTAGTATATACTAAAAATGAATAAAAATGAATTTTTGATAGGAATTAAGTTTGATTAACAATTAATAGTATAATACTTACTTTAAATTTGGAAATATAGTTGATCTAAATTATAAAATATGTTCTACTAAATGGGTTATAGTAAAAAAAATATCTTATAGAAAACAATACAAAATATAGTAAAAATATGGATTAATGATAAAAAAAAGTTATTAATTGGCACTTTTTAAAAAGTCTAAATTTATTGAAAAAATAGAATTTTTTTCGGTAATAAAAAAATGATATAAATAAAAAAATTCTAAAAATTTAAAAAGATAATTGAGAAAAAGATATGAATAATTATAGAATTTAAGTTGAATTGATAAAAAAATAATAAAAAATTAAATGGAAAACGTAATCATAAGATTTAAAAACATAAAAAATTTGAATCTATAAGATAAATAAATTAATATAAGTTTCTTATTATACTAAAATATTTATTGATATAGGGCTAAATATATATTAAAATTGTAATTGTCGAGGGGGAATACTAATAAAATTAAAAAGTATTGCTCTGGATGTTAAATTAATAGCATAATTGCATATCAGTGGCAATCAAAACAAAACTGAAAATTAAATAGGAGGAATTTTGTTCAAATGGGAGAAACAAAGAAAAAAGGATATCCAAAGGGCTTTTGGGTATGTGGATGTACTGAAATCTTTGAACGTCTTGCTTACTATCTAGGTCGTTCACTGATACTTATTTTCGTAACAGCATCTGTTGCAACAGGAGGTCTTGGACTTTCTAAAGGACAGGGTGCTACAATGCAATCATTATTAACAGCATTTGCTTATCTTGGACCATTACTAGGAGGAGTTATCGCCGATAGATATATAGGTGGACGTTATACTACTCCAATAGGTTATATAATAGCAGGTATAGGTTACTACTGTGGTGGTATAGCTAAATCACCTGCAATGGTTTATGTTATGATATTCTGTGTAAGTATAGGTCTTGGTTTACAGAAAACTGGTGCACTTGTAGGACGTATAGTAACAGATAAAGATCAGGTTGACTCTGCTTTCTCTATCCGTTATACATTAGTTAACACAGGTGCTTTCATAGGTACTTTCTTAGTTGGTATATTATACAAAGACGTATTCGCTAAAAATGGAGTACTAGGATTCGCTCCTTGCTTCAAATTAGCTGCTGTATCAATGTTTGCTGGTGCTTTATGGTTCTTCGTTCTTGGTAATCGTTTCATGGGTGAAGTTGGTAAAAAACCATTCAAATTTGAAAAAACTCCTGAAGAACTTGAAAGAGAAAAAGAAGAAGCTGCTCATAAAAAAGCAGAAGCTAAAGATGAACCTCTTACTAAAGTTGAAAAGAAAAGAATCGCTGCTATATTCCTTGTAGCTGGATTCTCAGTAATATTCTGGATATTCTGGAACTTAGCATATCTACCAGTTTACTACTACTGGACAGAAAATATGAACTGGGTTGTTGCAGGATACGAAGTTCCAACTACTTGGTTCGACGCTGCTAACTCACTATTCTGTGTAATCTTAGGACCTATTACAGCTATGTTATGGAGAAAACTTGCTGCTAGACCACAGGGAGATATGTCTTTATTCAAAAAGACTGGTATAGGTATAGGAGTACTTGGTGTATCTTACATATTCTTCGCAGCATTAGATATAATGCGTGGTGGAGCTAAGATAAGTGTTCTATGGTTATTAATATTCTCATTCATATTAACATTAGGTGAAATGTTCTTCTCACCATTAGGACATGCATTCATAAGTAAATATTCTCCAAGCCGTTACTTATCAACAATGATGGCTGTTTGGGGTATAGCTACATTCATATCTTCATTAGCATACGGACCATTATTCAGTGCTACATTCGAAGGTGGATTCAAATTCTCTCACGTATGTATAGCAATAGCAGTAGTTGCATTCATATCAGCTGTTGTTCTATTCGTACTAGATAAGAGATTATCTAAACTAGTTGAAGATGAAGAAGAAGTAGAAGCTTAATCTTGACAATATAATAAAATAGCATATAAAAGCTGTTTCACTTAATTGTGAAACAGCTTTTTAAAAGCGATCAAATATTTTTAATTTTAAAAAAATAGAAAAAACTTAAATGTAGATAAAAAAATAATTGTATTATGAAATTCAGTAGGGGGTAATTATAATGACTGTTAAAGAAAGAATAGCAAAACTTCGTGAATTAATGAAAGAAAATGGAATAGATATATATGTTGTTCCAACATCTGATTTCCATCAGAGTGAATACGTAGGTGAACATTTTAAAGCTAGAAAATTTATAACAGGATTTACAGGTTCTGCGGGTACTGCAGTAATAACTCTTGACGAAGCTAGATTATGGACAGACGGAAGATACTTCACTCAGGCTGCTAAACAGTTAGAAGGATCTGGTGTAGAATTAATGAGAATGGCTGAACCAGGAGTACCTACAATAAATGAATACTTAAAATCTACTGTATCTGAAGGTAACTGCCTAGGATTTGACGGTAGAGTAGTAGCTATGGGAGATGGACAGGGCTACGAATCAATAATAGAAGAAAACAATGCTACTATAAAATATGAAGTAGATTTAATAGATGAAATATGGGAAGACCGCCCAGAACTTTCTAAAAAACCAGCTTTCAAACTAGGAGAAGAATTCGCAGGAGAAAGCGCTGCTAGTAAAATAGAAAGAATTCGTGAATACATGAAAGGTTGTGGAGCTACTTACCACACAGTTGCAACTATAGATGATATATGCTGGACACTTAATATGCGTGGAGATGATATAGACTTCTTCCCACTAGTATTATCTTATATGGTTGTTAAAATGGATGGAGTAGATCTATACATAGATGAAACAAAATTAAACGATGAACTTAAAGCAGAATTCGCTGAAATAGGTGTAGCAGTTCATCCTTACAATGATGTTTATGCTGATACTAAAAAAATACCAGCAGGTGAAACTATACTTATAGACCCTTCTAGATTAAACTATGCTATATACAGCAATATACCAGAAGGTGTAGCTAAAGTTGAAGAAAGAAACCCAGAAGTTTTATTCAAAGCTAGAAAAAACCCTAAAGAAGTAGAAAATATGAGAATAGCTCAGTTAAAAGACTCTGTAGCTCATGTTAAATTCATGAAATGGGTTAAAGAAAATGCAGAAACAATGGAAATAACTGAAATGAGTGCATCTGAAAAATTAGATGAATTAAGAGCAGAAATGGGTAACTTCATAAGACCAAGCTTTGAACCAATATCAGCTTATGCAGACCATGCTGCAATGATGCACTACTGCTCAAAACCAGAAACAGATGTAAGACTTAGAGAAGGTAGTGTTTATTTAACAGATACTGGTGCTGGATTCTGGGAAGGAACTACAGATATAACAAGAACATTCGTACTTGGTGAAGTATCAGATACTATAAAAGAACACTTTACACTAGTTGCTATGTGTAATTTACGTCTTGCAAACTCAATATTCCTAGAAGGTTGTGTTGGTATGAACTTAGACATACTAGCTAGAAAAGCTTTATGGGAAAGAGGTCTTGACTACAAATGTGGTACTGGACATGGTGTAGGATACCTATTAAATATACACGAAGCTCCAACAAGCTTCAGATGGAGATATAGAGCTGGAGATACTCATCCACTAGAAGAAGGAATGATATTAACAGACGAACCAGGTGTATATATAGAAGGATCTCATGGTATAAGATTAGAAAATGAACTTCTAGTATGCAAAGGAGACAAAAATGAATATGGACAGTTCATGTACTTAGAACCAATAACTTACATACCATTCGATTTAGACGGTATAGTTCCAGAAGTTATGAACAGTGATGATATAAAATACTTAAATGACTATCATAAATTAGTATTCGAAAAAATTTCTCCATACTTAAATGAAGAAGAAACAGAACCTTTTATTAAAGTTACCAATTTTGAAGATAATTCTGAGAATAATACGGATAATTCCAAGAAAAATAATGATAATTCCCGAGAAGAATCCCTAAAGGAAAGTAAAGTAAAGGAAAGTAAATATTATTATAGCAATCCAGATCTGAACAGAGAGTTCTGTCTTTATCTTGATATG
>URRU01000008.1 GCA_900550335.1 uncultured Clostridium sp.
AAAAGTGCGTAGTATTTTCTACGCACTTTAATACTTATTAATCTTCAGCAAGTGAAAATTCAGCATCTAATAAATTTCCGGGAGACAATATAATCTCACATTTACTATACATTTTTTCAGCCTTATCCAAAGCCTCTTCTGGACTACTTGCCTCGATTTCAAAAGTATCAGCAAGATGCTCTTCAACAACAACCTTGTAAATCACAAAAACCACATCCTTTTAAACAAATTGATCTACATTATACCACAAAATAAAAGAAAAAGATTATATACAGAAAAAAACTATTCAAAATTAAAAAAATATATATCGAATTTATACAAAACATTGAATTTAAATAAAATCAGTAGTACTATAAAGCTAACAAACAAAAGGAGGCGAACCATATGCACAAAAAACTACTATCAATAGCACTAGGTGCGATGTTAACGTTATCAACAATAGCTTCAACATTTGCTCTACCAGACTATGTAAATGACGGAATAAATGCAAAATATGTCAACATAGGTCCATACGATTCATACGACAACTTTGAAAAATTTCTAAAAAACGATGCAGATGCAACCGTATTAGTTTCTCAAAGAAATATGGCAGATGGACTAAGTGCAAGTGGACTTGTTGGAGCAGCAAATGCAAACTTAGTACCTGTTTATACAAGCCATGGAAGCAGTGGAGTTGTTAAAGACTACATCTTTACAAAAGATGTATATATAATCGGTGGGGAACAGGTAATAACTAAAGAGCTAGAAAATAAGCTAAAAAAATCAGGACATAATGTAACTAGATTAGCAGGAAAAAATAGATACGAAACTAGTTACAGAGTAGCTGAAGAAGTTGCTAGACTTACAAAAGTTGACGATGTAGCAATAGTTAATGGAAAAAATGGAGAAGCCGATGCAGTTTCAATAGCTTCTGCAGCTATAAAAAATAAAATGCCTGTAATAGTTACAGACGGTAAAAAATTAAATTCTAACCTAAGCTCAGTAAAAACTTATGCAATAGGTGGAAATTCAGTAATAAGTGAAAGTTTAGTTAAGAAAACAAAAGCAATAAGACTTGGTGGAAAAAATAGATTTGAAACTAATAAAAAGATAATACAGAAATTCTATCCAGGTTGTAAAAAATTTATGATATTAGAATCTAATGGAATACATAGATCATTTGCACTTCAGGCGATAACAGCAAATCAGCCGATAGTATTAGCAGATGTTAAGAGCGATAAAAGTGTATTAAGTGGAGCAAAAGAATTATTATTTGTATACTTTGAAACTCTTCATCCAAATATAGAATCATCTTGTTTAGCTGGAGCAGCAGGAAAAGGTGTATATAAGGCTTATGAAACTCTATACAAAAAATTAGGAAACAAGAGAAATAGCATGTGCTATACATATAATCCAAAGGAAAACTACGTAAACAAGGCTAGTTTAAGAAAAGATTATTATATATTTAGTATAGATGACTTCTACATGGAATATGGAGATTATGAGTTAAGTTCTTGGGATTTAAACTATTTAGTAAATAAAAAGACAATGAAAATATACTCATATGGACCAGACCATGTATTGAGATTTGTAAAATAGAGTTAAAAATAATATAGTAATAAAATAGGGGCTATAGCAGATGATTATTGCAATAGCCCCATTTATTTTGTATATACTAGTTTTTATATAATTTTTATAATCTATTTACATCCTTTACAAGAAATACATTCTAAATCTTTTCTTATCCTTAAAGAAGTCTCACTCTTACCTAAACCACCAAAAGTACATCTAAGCTCTATAGGAAGTTTCATACCTATATCGTACATAGCATCTATAGTCTCATCAAGAGGAATCACTTTATCGAATCCAGCAAGAACCATATTTGTACAGCTAAGTGCATTCATACCACCGATAACATTCTTGTTTAAGCAAGGAACCTCAACTCTATTGGCAACTGGGTCACAAGCAAGACCTGTAAGTCCTTGAAGTGCCATAGATGCAGCATCTATACATTCTCTAGCATCTCCACCCATCATCTGGCAAACACCTGCTGCTGCCATTCCAGATCCAGCGCCACATTCAACCTGACATCCACCAACTTCTGCGGCAAATGTAGCTCTTTCGGCAAAAAATACACCGATAAGTCCTGCAGCTAGCATTCCTTTAACAGTTTCTTCTCTAGAAGTTTTTAGAGATTTTTCTACACCAAGAAGAGTTCCAGGTAGGCATCCACAAGAACCTGCAGTTGGAGCAGCTATAATTACATTCATAGAGCTTTTTGCTTCCATTATAGCAGTTATATTTTCAATAACTGAGTTCATGACAGAGCCTGGAACTAATCTACTTTCATTTTCTCTTATTTTATGAGATTGAGAGTGAAGGATTCTATCTTCATACTCTGTACCAGCAAGACCAGTTTTTGCCCGTGTATCCATTATTTCGACAAGATTGCTCATCTGCTCAAAAACAGCCTCTTTTGTTGTAGCACCTCTAACACTTTCATAGATTGTTGCAAGTTCCCAAAGTTCTAGACTCTTATCTTTGTTATATTCAAGCATTTCACTAGCAGAGCAGAAAGGTACAACAGTATCTGCTTTTGCTCTTGTAGGTAGTACAGGAGTGAAGTAGTATTTATCAATTATGTGCCATGTTCCGTCAAGAAGGAACCAGTTTTCTTCTGTAAGGTTGGCAGAAGTTTTTAGATTTATACAGAATTTTGAGTCTTTTTCTGAGATAGATACCATTTCAAAAGATTTTATCTCTTTTCTTAAAAATTCTTCAACAACACATAATTCACCTGGGCTCTCATCTGTAATTATGCATAATTCAAAATAGTCTCCAACCATAGAGATTTCAAAGCCCTCAAGCTTGATTATATCTATCATTCCACCGCCAGTAGATATGGCATCTATATGTACTACTTTTCCACTTCCAGATGTTACTTCTATTCTGTAGTAGTTTGGATGTTCTACACCATAATCTAAAATTCTATACTCAAGGTCGATTCCATTTTCTGGGACAAGAGTGCGATATTGGTCTACTCTAGAATCAGTAAGTGGTATTCCTAAAATTCCACACGCAAACCCCATATCTGTTCCATGTCCGTCATGAGATTCTGCAAGAGATCCATTAACATCAAAATCACAGACAATCTTTTTAATATCTGCATTTACTGACTGTCTAACAATTTCTCCAATTCTTGCTGCAGCTGCAACATGTGAACTAGAAGGGCCTCTCATTATTGGGCCGATAACATCATTAAAAATACTTGGCTTTTGCTTTTTCATAATAAATTCTCCCTATTTATTTTATTTTCTTTCTGAGAAGTGTGTTACAACAATTTTATAAGTAAAAAACATTTACTATTTTTTGTTTATTTAATTATATATATATCAAAAAAATAAGAATTTTGCTATCAAAATACTTAAAAAAGATAATTATTATCGTAGTTAAATAGTATAATATAAGATAGGAAAATTATACGTTGAAAGGAGTGAAATTTTTGAAAGGAAAAATAATGTTTCAAGGAACTGCATCCAATGTAGGAAAGAGTATAATTGCTGCAGGTATGTGCAGAATTTTTGCTCAGGACGGATACAAGGTAGCTCCTTTTAAACCGCAGAACATGGCACTCAACTCTTTCATCACAGATGAAGGACTAGAGATGGGAAGAGCTCAGGTGTTTCAGGCAGAAGCAGCAGGGATAAAGCCAAAAGCAGACATGAACCCAATCCTATTAAAGCCATGCGGAAATCATAGAAGTCAGGTGATTGTTAGAGGAAGAGTCGTTGGAGAGATGCACTCCTCTGAATATCATGAATATAAATTAGAGTTAGTAGATATTTTAAAGGATACATTTTCTGATTTAGAAAATGAGTACGATGTTATTGTTATGGAAGGGGCAGGAAGTTGCGCCGAGATAAATTTAAAAGAAAGAGATATTTCAAATATGGGTATGGCACAAATTGCTGATGCTCCAGTTGTTTTGGTATCTGATATAGATAGAGGTGGAGTATTTGCCTCTATTGTAGGTACACTTGCACTTTTAACTGAGGACGAGAGAAAAAGAGTGAAAGGTGTAATTATTAATAAATTTAGAGGAAAAAAAGAGTACTTTGCTGAAGGCGTGAAGATGCTTGAGGATATTATACATATACCTGTTTTGGGAGTTGTTCCATATTCTGATATTAAGATTGAGGATGAGGACAGCGTAACGACTAGATTCAAAAAGGCTACAAAGAAAAACGATATAAATATCGAAATAATTAGGACTCCACACATGTCAAACTTTACAGATTTCAATATTTTTGAGACACAGAGCGATGTAAGTCTTAGATATGTTGATTTTGGGGAATCTATTGGAAATCCTGATATGCTAATCATTCCGGGAACTAAGAGTACAGTAGATGATTTAAAATATTTAAGAGAAACTGGACTTGAGGAGCAGATAAAGGAATGTGCTAGAAGAGGAAAGTTAGTATTTGGAATCTGTGGTGGATATCAGATGTTAGGTAAAAAAATTGTCGATAAGTATGGTGTTGAAAGTGACAATTTAGAGGTAGAAGGAATAGGACTTTTAAATACTGTAACAGAATTTGAAAAAGAGAAAACTACTGTGCAGACAGAAAGAGTTATTTCAGAGAATGTGTGTGGATATTTAAATGATGTATCAGGAAAAAAAGTTAAAGGTTATGAGATACACATGGGAACTACAACAAAGCTAGATGAATGTGTAGACGAAATATTTGCGAGTGAGCCTACAGGTTTAATAGAAAAAAATGCTGAGAACTGTTTGATAGGATGCTCAAATTCAGAAGGAAATGTTGTAGGTACTTACATACATGGAATTTTTGATGAGATAGACTTTACTAGAACTCTTCTAAACACAATAAGAGCTAAGAAGGGACTAGAACCTGTAGCTAGTGAAGTAGAATCATTTGAAGAGTTTAAAAATAGAGAATATGACAGACTTGCGGATATGCTAAGAGAAAACTTAGACATGGAAAAAATCTATGAAATAGTTAAAAACTCAAGCAAGTAAATAGTTAATGCTATTAATAATAGGAGATTTTAAATATGAAAAAAATTATGATTGCAGGGACTTCGAGTGGAGTTGGAAAGACTACAATTTCGCTTGGGATTATGCGGGCACTTACAAAGAGAAATCTAAAGGTGCAGCCATACAAGGTTGGGCCTGATTACATAGATCCGTCTTTTCATACTTTTATAACAGGTAGAGATTCTAGAAACCTAGACTCTTATATGTTAGATGATGAAAAGATTAAATACATAGTAAATACTGCATCAAAGGATGCCGATATTTCTGTAATTGAGGGGGTTATGGGGCTTTATGACGGTTTTGGAACTGATATAGATAATTGTAGCAGTTCTTACACATCAAAGATTACCAAAACTCCAGTAATACTAGTGATAAATGGTAAGGCAATGGCTGCATCTGCTGCAGCTACAGTACTAGGATATTTAAATTTAGACAAAAATGTAAATATCATAGGTGTTATTGCAAATAACGTAAAAACTGAAAGCCACTTCAATATAATAAAAGAGTCTGTAAAAAAATACTGTGGGCTAGAAGTTTTTGGATACTTCCCACCAAATGATAAATTTGCACTTGAATCAAGACATCTAGGTCTTGTTCCAATGGATGAGGTTGAAAAATTATCTGAAAAATTCTCATCTCTTGCAGATGAAATTGAAAAGTATATAGATATAGATAGAATAATAGAATTATCAAAGAGCGAAGAGGTTATCAGTGAATTTGAATTAGTTGAGGAAATGAAAAAGAAGAATTTATTTGAATTAGCCGAGGGAAAAACTGTTGCGATTGCACATGATAAGGCATTTAACTTCTACTATAGAGAAAATATAGAGATTTTTGAAAAACTTGGAATAGAAATAAAATACTTTAGTCCTCTTGAAGATGTAAAGGTTCCGACGTGTGACTTTGTCTACATTGGAGGAGGATTCCCAGAGATTTTTGCTGAGGAATTAGAGAAAAATGAGTCTATAAGAAAATCAATATTTGATTTATACGAAAATAATACTCCGATATATGCAGAATGTGGAGGACTTATGTATTTAGGAAAAACTATTATAGATAAGTCTGGAGTTGAAAGAAGTATGGTTGGGATTTTTGAAGGTGTCAGCGAAATGACTCCTAGACTTAGAAGATTTGGGTACTGTGAAGGAAAAGCCATAGAAAAGACAGTTATCTCAAAAGAAGGAGATTGTATAAGAGGGCATGAATTCCACCATTCAATATTTAAAAGCGACGAAAAATGTGCATATAAGATGAGAAAAATTAGAGATGGAAAAGTTGTGGACGAATGGGAAGGAGGATACAGCAAGAAAAATACACTTGCGACATATCTTCACACTCATTTTTACAACAACTTGGATTGTATAGAAAATATACTTAAAAACTGTGAAAGATAATAAAAATTTGCGGAATAAAAATGTATTTATTTGATAAAAATTTGGGGCGAGTGATTAATTGCCCAACTAGAATATAAGAGGAAATTTTGATTATGGAAAATTTATTTACACCACAGGTAACAAGTACGGTTGTTTTTACTGTGATTGGATATAGTTTTGCAAATATACTTATTATGATTCTGGGATACATAATGGACTTGGTGTTTGGGGATCCGTATTGGTTTCCACATCCAGTTAGATTCATAGGTAAGTTGATAAGCAAAACAGAAAAATTTATAAGAAAGCATGCAAAATCAGAAGAATCTCTAAAATATTGGGGGATTCTGATGTGGTTAGTGCCTGTTGTTACTACAGCAATTGTCACAACATTTATTGTAAAGATTGCAAGTTTCAACAAGTATGTAGAAATCTTTGTTAGTGCATTTATAATTTACACAACACTTTCTACAAAGTGTTTAAAGGACGAGGCTACAAAGATTTACAAGGTACTTGAAACTGGAGATATAAAGAAATCGAGAGTGCAGCTTTCATATATAGTAGGTCGTGATACTACAAATCTTAGTCAGTCTGAGATAATAAGGGCTACAGTTGAAACAGTTGCCGAAAATACTGTAGATGGAACAATTTCGCCGATGTTCTACGGATTTTTGTTCGGCCCTGTAGGAGCTATGACTTATAAAGCGATAAACACGTTAGACTCAATGGTAGGTTACAAGAACGATAAATATTTAAACCTCGGATGTGTATCTGCAAAGTTAGACGATGTGGCTAACTTCATTCCTGCTAGACTTACTGCGATATTTATGCCTCTAGGAGCATTTTTATGCGGTATGAATGGAATAAGCTCATTTAAAATAGCGATTAGAGATAGAAAAAATCACAAAAGCCCAAACTGTGCGTTTGCAGAAGGTGCAGCAGCTGGTGCGATTGGAGTACAGCTTGGTGGGACTAATATTTACTTCGGACAGGAAGTATATAAACCTACTATTGGAGATAAGAAAAGAGAATTAGAAAACTACGATATAGTTAGAATGAATAAGCTTATGTATGCGACAACAGCCAATGCACTTTTAATTTTATCGGCGTTGTTTTGCATTATGATATAATATATTAATACTGTTAAAAGGAGAGTTTGGAAAGAATTGATGAAAGATAATTTTAATAAAAAATTTGAACCTATTAAAGAAAAAAATCTTAACAAAGAAAAAGAGCTTAATGATGAAAAAGTACATATAAGTTCAGTTCATGGGGCAGACATCAATTCAGCAGCCGAACTCTATGGACTTGAAGCAGATAAAATTATCGACTTTAGCTCGAATATCAATCCATTTATTGTAAATAGTATGGATAAAATTGTCGCAGCTGGGGTGAATAGTTTACAAAAATATCCAGATATAAAATACAGACGACTTAGAAAAAATATAGCAGACTACCTTGGAGTAGATGATAGTCAAGTTATTCCTGGAAATGGAGCAACGGAGATAATCTATCTTCTTATGAGAAATCTAAGTGGGAGACTTGCTATAGTAAATCCAACTTTTTCTGAGTATAGAAAAGGTGCAGAGATTGCAGGTCTAAGTGTAGTAGATTTTGTAATGGATTGGAAAAAAGATTTTGAACTTGATTTAGACGAAATTTACAGAAGAAAAGACGAGTTTGACAGTATATTTATCTGCAATCCAAACAATCCAGATGGATCTGTTAGAGAAATAAAAAAACTATTGGAATTTGCAGAAAAGGAAGGAAAGTTGCTTATAGTAGACGAAACCTTTATTGAATTTGCAGACTCTGAAAAAGATATAAGTCTTATAAATGAGGTTTATAAATCTAAAAACTTGTTCATCATCAGAGCAGTTACAAAGTTTTTTGGAATTCCAGGAATTAGGCTTGGATATGGAATTACTTCAAATACAGAATTGCTCAATAAAATGTATGAGGAAAAAGAACCATGGACGATAAACTCATTTGCGGATTCAGCATCTGATTTTATCTTTAAAGAGTGGGATTATATTAAGAAGAGTAAAGATTATTTTTCTAAAGAAAGAATATGTATGATAAATGAAATAAATAAAATAGACGGAATAAAGGCATTTAATTCAGATGCGAATTTTATTCTTGTCAGATTTGAAAATAGAAATATATTGGATGTGAAAGAAAATTTATTAAAAAGGGCAGGTCTTCTTATTAGAGATGCATCTAATTTTATTGGTCTTGACTCTAGTTTTGCTAGAGTAGCCATTAAAAATCATGAGCAAAATATTGTACTTTTAGATGCACTTAGATCTGTATTGGGTGAATAGAGTGAAAGGTTACGCAAAATGCCCTGCTTCTTGTGGAGAGTTTGTGCAGGGAATGATAGGAAATGAAGAGTACCTCTGCTCCTATGCTGTAAATCTTTTTTCAGAAGTTTACCTTGAAGAGAGAAAAGACGGAGAGGAAGAGGATTTAACAGAGAGAGTTAAAGGAACAGAAAAGAAAATATACATAAGAAATGTAAAAAAATCGAGATTGGCTATAAAAAAGGTATTTGAGAAATACAACATACCTGTTGAAACAATGAACAATTTATCAGTAAAGATAATAAGTGAAGTGCCTGTAAGTAAAGGTATGGGTAGTTCAACTGCTGATATAGGAGCTGCGATTGGAGCTGCATTAAATCTAATCGGTGAGGAAATGACTCCTGAGGAAATTGCAGAAATAGCATCTTCAATAGAACCGACTGACTCAGTTTTTATGGAAGATAATGTAATATTTAACCCAGTTAAGGGTAAAGTGAAGGAAAAACTTGGGTATATAGACAATATGAAAGTTTTACTTCTTGAGCCAAATAAATATCTAAACACTGTAGACCTTAGAAAAAATAGAATGTATAGAGAAGCAAAGATGAGAAATAGAGAAATTATCGAAAATGCTTTTAGAATGCTTAAAAAAGGATTTACAGAAAAAGATAGAGAGATGATAGGTAGAGCGTGCACTGCTAGTAGCTTGGCGAACGAGAATATCTGTAAAAAAGAATATCTACATGAGATTATAGAGGTATCTGATAAATTTGGCGGATTTGGAGTAAATGTAGCACACAGTGGTACAATAGTAGGAATTTTAGTAGATAAGGATTTCGACTGTAGCGAGATGATAGAAGAATTAAAAAGAAGAGAGATAGATAAAGTTTATTCTGATATGTACACATTAGATATCATCAAAGGTGGAATAAGATACGAGTAAAGCTAGGATATAAATAAAATATAAAAAAATATGATATAAAAAATAAAAAGATGTTAAAAAATAAAAAGATGTTAAAAAATAAAAAGATGTTAAAAAATAAAAGGAGGGATTTTTTTGGATTATATTAAAAACCCTATGAAGATTGAAGAGAGAAGTTTTGAGATTATACAGGGAATAATAGATGATATAAGACCTGGATACGAGTACAAAAGTGAAATAGAAGAAAAAATAATAAAAAGAGCGATACATACAACTGCTGATTTCGAGTATTTAGATATTCTAAAAATATCTGATAATGCAGCTGAGATAATAAAGGATGCTCTTGAAAATAAAGCTAGTATTTACACAGACACTACTATGGCTTTAAGTGGAATAAACAAGAGAAAATTGGATGAATTAGGTTGTAATTATGCTTGTTTAGTTGCAAATGAGAGAACTGTTGCAAGAGCTAAAGAAAAAGAGATTACAAGATCTATGGCTGCAGTTGAGATAGCTGCTGAGGATAAGGGAAGAAAGATTTTTGTTCTTGGAAATGCGCCAACAGCATTATTTAAGGTTATAGAAATGGTAGAAGCAGGTGAAATGGAAGTAGATGCTGTTATAGGTGTTCCAGTTGGATTCGTTGGAGCAGCAGAGTCAAAAGAAAGACTTGCAGAAACAGATATTCCATATATACTTTCTGAAGGAAGAAAAGGTGGAAGTAACCTAGCTGCTGCAATAATAAATGCAATACTTTACAGCATAGAGAGATAATTTGGGTTATAAAAACAAAAATTTTAAACTTAGATTATATAATGTAGATTATATAAATAGAGAGAATAATAAATGGAAGAATTTGTATATATAGACGGGAAAAAATACAGAAGAGGATATACAACAGGCTCTTGTGCAACTGCTGTTTCAAAGGGTGCTGTATATATGCTCTTAACCAATGAAAAAATAGATACGGTAAATATAGACACACCAAAGGGGATATATTTATCTATCCCTGTTGTTTCTAGTGAGATTAAAAAAAATGAGGATACGGGAGAAATTTATTCAATCTGCTCTGTTCAAAAAGATGGTGGAGATGATATAGATGCAACAAATGGGATAGAGATATTTGCAAAGGCAACTTGGGTGTATGAAGATGAGATAGATAAAAGCGAGAATAATTTTTCTTTTGAAGGAGAGGGATTCTGTGTATTTTCTGGAGAGGGAGTAGGAATTATCACTAAAAAAGGTTTGAGCGTAGAACCAGGCAGACCTGCGATAAACCCAGTTCCACAGAAGATGATTGCAAAAGAAGTAGAATCTGTTTTAAAAGCAAGTGGAGAAAAAGTATTAAATGATAAAAGTAGTCTAAAAAATAGTTTGAATTTAGAAAAAGAAAATATTTTAGGTGATGAAAATAGTTTAGATAATCGAAAAAAAGCAATAAAGATAACTATTTTTATACCTAAAGGAGAAGAAGTCGCAAATAAGACATTCAACCCTAGACTTGGAATTGTAGGTGGAATATCTATAATTGGAACAAGTGGTATTGTTGAGCCTATGAGTGATGAAGGTTGGAAAAAGTCGCTTTCAATAGAGCTTAATATGAAAAAAGAGCTTGGAATGGATAGTATTATACTTGTTCCAGGAAATCATGGAGAGAGCTTTATTTCAGATAGGATTGGAGAAAATAGTTTTGTTGTTAGGACGAGCAATTTTTTAGGATATATGTTAATGGAGGCTAAGAGAATGGGATTTAAAAAAATTCTTTTGGCTGGACATATTGGTAAATTTATAAAATTATCTGCAGGAATTTTTAACACTCACAGCAAGGTTGCAGATGCTAGAAATGAAATACTTATAGCAAATTTAGCTTTGATGGGAGCTTCAACAGATTTAGTGAGAAAGATTGATGCTTGCCTTACAACTGAGGAAGCTACAGATATTGTATATGAAAATGGATTTGGAGAGGTTTTCGATATAATTTGCGAAAAGTGTAAAAAAAGAGCAGAGATGCATGTAGATAATGAGATTGAGATAGAAGTATTTATTTTTAAAATGGATAAGACAGTACTTGGAAAAAGTAAAAATGCTGAGGAAATGTTGGAAAGTTTTAGAAAATAGAATGCTTAGTAAATAAAATATTAAACAGAAATAGAGAATTAAATAGAAACAGAAGATTATAATAGAAAATAAAATATGGATAGAGTTTTAATTCTTTGGAGGAAGATATGCTAAATGTAGTTGGTATAGGACCTGGAAATAAGGGCTATATAACCGAGATTGGCAAAAAAATTATCGATGAATCCGATGTGCTAATCGGAGGGAAGAGAAATCTTGAGATTTTTGAGAATTTTTGTGGAGAAAAAATTGTTTTAGGTGCTAATCTAGTGGAAATAAAAAATTATATAAATGAAAATATAGAAAAAAATATAACTGTTATAGCATCTGGAGATCCATCTGTCTACGGAATAGGCAAATATCTGAGCAAAAATGTAGATAATGAGAAGATGGAGATAATTCCGGGGATTAGCTCAATGCAGTATATGTTTTCGAGAATAAAAATAGATATGAACGATTTATATATGACTAGTAGTCATGGAAGAGAGCCTAATTTTGACTATCTGCTATCTCACAGTAAAGTGTGTATGGTTACAGATTCAAAAATTGGCCCTAGAGAAATTGCCCGGGAAATAATTAAAAGGGATTTGAAAAAAACTATGGCTGTCGGCGAAAATCTTTCATACGATAATGAAAAAATAACCATTGGAAAACCAGGGGATATTTTAAAAATAGAAAAATATGATATGAATATCGTTGTAATATTAGACGATGAGCAATAGTCGATATATAAATAGCCAATATGTAAGTAAAAGTATTCGATATATAAATAGAAACATAGAATAGAAACATAGATTTTAGGTAAATAATATATTTTACAGAAATAGGTGAAACTTAATGAAAAATAGTAGCTTTATCACAGGTAAAGTGCCAATAACAAAGGAAGAAGTTAGGGCGATTGCACTTTCTAAGCTAGAAATAGAAAATGCCAAGAGTTTCCTAGATGTAGGAGCTGGAACAGGGAGTGTATGTATAGAAGCAGCATTAAAAAATCCAAACATGAAGGTTGTAGCTGTTGAAAGACATGAGCACGCAGTTGAGCTAATTGAGGCTAATAAGGAAAAATTTGGTGTGAAAAATCTAGAGATTTTAGAAGGATATGCTCCCTTTGAAACAGATGAAAAGTTTGATGCTGTTTTTATAGGAGGAACTGCAAAAAAATTAGAGGAAATAGTAGATTGGACATATGATATTTTAAACGAAGGTGGAAAATTATGCGCCAATTTTATAATAATAGACACTTTCTATAAAGCATTAGAGCTTTTAAGAAATAAGGGATTTAGGGATATAGATGTCAGCATGGTGTCTGTATCAAAGTTAGAAAAATTGGGTAGTGGGGATTATTTTAAACCGCAGAACCCTATTTTTTTAATATCAGCGGAAAAATAAATTAATTTGGAGGTTTGCTATGAGTAAAGTTCATTTTGTCGGAGCTGGACCTGGAGATAAAGAGCTTATAACTTTAAAAGGTTACAAGCTTTTAAAAAATGCAGATATAGTTATATACGCAGGTTCTTTAGTAAATCCAGAGCTATTAGACTACTGTAAAGAAGATTGTGAAATATACAATAGTGCGGTTATGGATTTAGGTGAAATAATAGATGTTATGGAAAGAGGAGTTAGAGAAAATAAAGAGGTTGTAAGACTTCAGACTGGAGATTTCTCTATATATGGATCAATAAGAGAACAGGTTGAGGAACTAAATAAAGTAGATGTAGGATTTGACTGTACACCTGGAGTTAGTTCATTTTTAGGTGCATCTTCTGCACTTGGCGTTGAATATACAGTTCCTGAAATTTCTCAGAGTGTGATTATAACTAGAATGGAAGGAAGAACTCCTGTACCAGAAAAGGAATCTATACAGGAATTTGCGAAACATCAGACTTCTATGGTTATTTTCCTATCTGTTCAGGAAATAGAAAAAGTTGTTGAAAGATTAATCGAGGGTGGATATCCAGAAGACACTCCAGTTGCAGTAGTTTATAAGGCTACTTGGCCAGATGAAATGGCTTTAAGAGGGACACTTACAGACATTGCAGCAAAAGTAAGAGAAAATGGAATAAACAAAACTGCTCTTATAATGGTTGGAAGATTCTTAGGTCAGGACTACAACAACTCAAAACTATACGACAAAGATTTTGTACATGAGTACAGAGGAAATGAAGATGGAGAAAACTAAAATCAATTCAGATAAGAGTTACTTTAATTTAGAGAGTACTTGTTCAAATTTAAATTGTAGAGATACAAGTTTTCTAAATGCAAGTAAAAAAGAATTAGATAGGATTTTAGAAAAAGGAATATCTAAAAAAGATATTGTTATTGCTAGGAAAAATATAAGGATAGCTATTATAGCTGTTACAGAAAAAGGAAAAAATACTGCAGAAAAAATAGCTTCAGAGTTAGAAAATGTAGATGTATTTTTCCAAAAGAGAGGGATAAAAGAGCTTACAGGAGTACTTTTTAATAAATACGAATGTATAATTTTTGTATCTGCCTGTGGGATTGCGGTTAGATGTATTTCTCCATTTTTAAAGAGTAAGTTTGAGGATCCAGCTGTGTTGGTTGTGGACGATAATGGGAATAATGTGATTAGTTTACTAAGTGGGCACATAGGTGGAGCAAATGAAATAACTTTAAAAATAGCAAAAATTCTAAACGCAAACCCAGTTATTACAACATCTACAGACACTAATAAAAAAGGTGCTTTAGATGTAATTGTGTCTAAAATCGGTGGATATGTGGAAAACCTTAGAGAATCTGCAAAGCTTGTAAATTCATATATTGTGGATGACAAGCGAGTAGGGATATATTTTGATTCGGATTATGAAAGTGAAAAGGATAGTCTAAATTTATCTGGATTTGAGTTAATCGATGAAAAAACTGAGATTGATGAAATAGCAAAACTAGATGCACTCGTTTCAGTTACAGATAAGCTTAGATGCTGGGTAGATGAAGTTATTGACAAGATGTATGAATATGTTGATAAGATAGATGAAAATATTGATAAATTAGATAAACATAATGTTGATAATTTAGATAAATATAATAAGTCAGATAAACATAATTTAGAAAAAGCAAATTTAAGCTATATAAAATTAGTTCCTAGAAGAATTGCACTAGGAATGGGGTGTAGAAAAAATACAGAAACTGAAAAAATGATTGAAGAGTTTTCTACTTTTTCAGCCTTGAACAATATACATCCTGCTGCAATTGTAAAGACAGGGAGCTTGATTATAAAAAAAGATGAAAAATGTATGATAGATTTATCAAAAGTTCTTTGTACAGAGTTTAATCTATTTGATGTAGACGAGATTTGCACTTGTGATTATATGTTTGATAAATCGGAATTTGTAAAGAAAAACACTGGGGTGTATTCTGTTGCACAGCCTTCAGCATATCTCCTAAGTGGAAATGTTATTTCGGATAAGTATAAAAATAATGGAACAACTTTTGCTTTTGGCAGAATGAAAGGATAAAGTTATGATTTACGTTATAGGAATTGGCCCTGGTGGAAAGGAGTACATGACTCTTGAAGCTATTGAGGCGATAAAAAATTCAGATGTAATAGTTGGATATAAGACATATATTAATTTAATAGAAGATATGATTTCTGATAAGGAAGTTGTACAAAATGGTATGAGAAAAGAAATTGACAGATGTAAAATGGCTGTCGAAATAGCTAAAGAAGGAAAAAATGTAGCTGTTGTAAGTAGTGGAGATTCTGGAATTTACGGAATGGCAGGACTTATTCTTGAGCTTGTTGTTAAAGAGGACGAGGATATTAAAGTTAAGGTTGTGCCTGGTGTTACTGCAAGTATCGCAGCAGCTTCTGTTTTAGGTGCACCTATAATGCACGACTTCTGCCATATAAGTCTTAGCGATCTTCTAACTCCTTGGGAAGTTATAGAAAAAAGATTAAGACTTGCAGCTGAGGCAGATTTTGTAGTTTGTTTATACAACCCAAGAAGCAAGGGAAGAAGTGAACATTTAGCTAGAGCTTTTGAAATAATGGGAGA
Source organism: uncultured Clostridium sp. (assembly GCA_900550335.1). Lineage (GTDB taxonomy): Bacteria > Bacillota > Clostridia > Peptostreptococcales > Peptostreptococcaceae > Peptacetobacter. Next base: position 15,765 of record URRU01000008.1, read on the forward strand.
ATTTAAAGATGGAAGCACTCCTGTTGGAATTGTAAAAGATGCAGGAAGAGAAGGAGAAGAGAAGCACATCTGCACATTTGATACAATGAATTTTGAAATAGTCGATATGACTACAATGGTAATTGTAGGAAATAAATCGACATTTATAGATAAGGATATGATGATAACTCCTAGGGGTTATACTGTGTAGGGTTAGGCTTTAATCTAAGGATTTATAATGTATAAGGTTATACTTTTAAGATAAAGTTTATTAGAGTAAGGCTTAATTTTTTAGATAGGAAGTGATTTTTTGGTACTAGTTTTAGGTGGTACTTCGGACAGCATAAAAATATGCGAATTAATAAATAAAAAAGGATTTTGTAACAGATATATACTTTCTGTAACAACTGAATACGGAAAAGATTTAGCTGAGGGAAAGGTGCAGCAGATTCATCTTGGTAAAATGACAGAGGAAGATATGGAGAAATTCATTATGGAAAATAAGATTTCGTTCATAATAGATGCAACTCACCCTTATGCTACAGAGGTTTCAAAAAATGCTATAAAAGCTGCAGAAACTACGGATACAGGATATATAAGATATGAGAGAAAATCTTTACTTGAAGAGATAGATTATAAAGGATGTCGTTTTGCAGATAGTATTGATGAGATGTGTGAAATGGCTAAAAACGGTGGATATAAGAGAATACTCATTGGAACTGGAAGTAAGAATTTAGCTAAGTATAGAGAAAATTTACCTGGGATAGAATTATTCCCTAGAGTGCTTCCAACATCAGAAGTGATTATAGAATGTGAAAAGCTTGGATTCAATGCAGATAATATAATTGCTATGAAGGGGCCATTTTCAAAAGAGATGAATGTGGAAATGATAAAGCACTACGATATAGAACTTATGCTAACTAAAGAAAGTGGAGCAGCAGGTGGATTTTTAGAAAAAATCGACGCTTGTGAGGAATGTGGGATAGACGTACTCGTTCTTAAAAGACAGAGAATGGACTATCCAAATCAGACTAGTGAATTAAAAGATATTGAAGATATACTAGATATTTGGAAAGACGAAGCAAAATTTGATTACTAGAAAAATATAAATATATTGTAGAGAAATGGAGATAAATAATATGAAAAAGGCGATACTTGTTGTAAGTTTTGGTACTAGCTACCACGATACTAGAGAAAAAACTATACATGCGGTTGAGGATAAGATAAAAGCAGCTTTTGAAGGATATGATTTCTTTAGAGCTTTTACATCTAATATGATAATAAATAAATTGAAAAAAAGAGATGGAATAGAAATAGACAATCCAATTCAGGCTATGGATAGACTTTATGAAATGGGATACGAAGAAGTAGTTATCCAGACATTACACATAATATGTGGACACGAATACGTAAAATTAAAAAATCAGATAGCTGAGTATAAGGATAAATTTAAGAGCATAAAATTTGGTAGACCACTTCTTTTTGGAATAGAGGACTACAAGGAAACTGTTGAAGCTGTAAAAGAGGTAACAGATGAAATGGATTCAACTGTTGTTCTTATGGGACATGGTACTGACCACGAAAGTCACAGTGCATACCCTGCAATAGAGTACTATTTCAGAGATATGGGTGCAGATGTTTATGTTGGGACAGTTGAAGGTTATCCAGAAATAGACAGTGTAGTGAAAAGATTAAAAGAAAGAGATGTTAAAAAGGTACACCTTATGCCACTTATGCTTGTTGCAGGAGACCATGCACAGAATGATATGGCAGGAGATGAAGAGGATTCTTGGAAAACTATAATAGAATCTGAAGGAATAGAAACAGAAGTTCATTTAAAAGGACTTGGGGAGATAGAAAAAATTCAGCAGAAATTTGTGCAGCACGCATTAGAAGCTGAAGAGGTTTAGAGGAGAAAAGGATGGCAAAATTTTATGGAATAGGTACAGGTCCTGGAGATAGCTCGTTACTTACGATAAAAGCAGTGGAGACTTTAAAAAAAATAGATATATTATTTACTCCAGAGCCTAAAAAGGGTGGAGAAAGCTTAGCTTTGTCGATAGTTAAAGACTATTTACCAGAGGATTTAGAGATAAGACAGAGACATTTCCCGATGAATTTTAACGGAGAAGAGAAGATAAAGGCTTGGGAAGAGATAGCTCTAGAAATAGAAGATGAAATAAACATAAATGGAAAAGATGTAGGATTTGTAACACTTGGAGATCCGATGATTTATAGTACTTATGTTTATATAATGGAAAGACTTAGTGAAGATGTGGAAGTGGTTACAATACCTGGAATATCTTCATTCTCTAATATAGCATCTTCCAACAATTTCCCTCTTGTTATGGATACAGATGCACTTGTTGTGACTCCATGCACAATAGAAGAGGAAAAGTTGGACTTTATACTTCAAAACTACAACTGCATAGTTTTGATGAAGGTTTATAAGAATTTCAAAGAAGTAATATCTAAATTAGAAGAATTTAGATTGATTGATAATGCAATACTTGTCAGCAACTCATCTCAGGATAGAGAAGTTGTCTATAAGGATTTAAGAGAAGCTGGACTTGAGGATAAGATTTCCTATTTCTCAACAATTTTAGTAAACAAAAGCTATAAAAACAAATAGAAAGGCGATAGAAATGAAGATACGAGTAGGAACTAGGGGAAGTAATTTAGCGCTTATACAGACAAATTGGGCGATTGATAGACTGAAAGAAAAATTCCCTGAGGTTGAGTTTGAAGTTAAGATAATAAAAACAAAGGGAGATAAAATCCTACATTTATCACTAGATAAGATAGGGGATAAAGGACTTTTTGTTAAAGAGATAGAAAGTCAGCTACTAGAAGGTGAGATAGATTTAGCTGTTCACAGTATGAAGGATATGCCAGCTGAGGTAGTTGAAGGTTTAAAATTTGCAGCAGTTCCAAAGAGAGAAGACCCAAGAGATGTAATAATACTTAGAGAAGGTTTAAATAGTTTTGATGAACTTCCAATAGGAGCAACAATAGGAACTGGGAGCAAGAGAAGAAAATATCAGCTTTTAAGAAAAAGACCAGATTTGAATATTGTTCCAATAAGGGGAAATATAGAAACTAGAATATCTAAAATCGAATCTGAAAATTTAGATGGGATAGTTTTAGCTGCATCTGGTGTAATTAGAGCAGATTTAGAGGAAAAGATAACAGAATTTCTTACTGTAGATTTAATGATACCAGCACCAGCACAGGGAGCACTTGCCTTAGAAATAAGGGAAAATGATGAAAAGCTTGAAAAAATGATAGATGCTATAAGAGACGAGGTTTCTCAGATTCAGACTGATGCAGAGAGAAGTTATCTTGCTGGAATAGACGGAAGCTGTCATATTCCAATGGGTGCATACTGTGAGGTAGACGGAGAAAAACTGACTCTTACTGGAATTTTTGGAGATGAGGACGGAGAAAAGATAACTGTTGCATCTCTTGAAGGGGATAGAAATAATCCAAAAGAGCTTGGAAGCAATTTGGCTAAGCTTATTTTGAAAAAGCACAGAGAAGAATAATATTATTTATAGATTAAAATAAAAAGATTAGTGAAAATAAATTAGTACAAATAAAAGCACAAATAAAATGGATAGATTAATATAAATTAAATAGATAATAGAAATGAGGATTTTTGATGAAAGGAAAGGTATATCTTGTAGGTGCGGGGCCTGGAGATACAAAGCTTATGACTTTAAAAGGTCTTGAGTGTATCAAAAAGTCCGATGTAATAATATACGATAGACTTGCAAATGATGAATTTTTAAAAGAGGCCAAAGAAGATTGTGAGTTTATTTATGTTGGGAAGAAATCGAGTAATCATATACTCCCACAGGATATGATAAACGAGGTAATCGCTCAAAAGGCACTTGAAGGAAAGATTGTAACTAGATTAAAGGGTGGAGACCCGTATGTTTTTGGTAGAGGTGGAGAAGAAGCTGAGGTACTTTACGATGAAGGGATAGACTTTGAAATTGTACCAGGGATAACTTCTGCAATAGGTGGACTTTGTTATGCAGGAATACCTATAACTCATAGAGATTATGCGTCTTCATTCCATGTAATTACAGGACATCTGAGAGAAGACGAGGACAAGGAGATAAACTGGAATGCTCTTGCTAACTGCAAGGGAACACTAGTATTTTTAATGGGTATAGGAAATCTTAAACATATAAGTGATAGACTTATAGAAGAAGGTAGAGATCCAAAAACACCGGTTGCTTTTGTAAGTTGGGCTACTAGATACAATCAGAAAACAGTTGTTACAGATTTAGAAAATGCGTATGAAGTGGCACAGGAGAAAAAGGTAAAAGCTCCATCGTTAATCGTTGTTGGAGATGTTGTAAAGGTGAGAGATAAGCTGAATTTCTTTGAAAATAGAGCTTTATTTGGAAAGAAAGTGATTGTGACTAGAGCTAGAAAGCAGAGCAGCGACCTTTCTGAAAAAATAAACTCTCTTGGAGGGAAGGCAGTGGAGCTTCCGGTTATCAAAATTGAGAAAAATGACGATACAGAGCTTAGAAAAGAGATAGAGAATTTAAGAGATTATACACATATTGTATTTACAAGCAGAAATGGTGTTGAACTGTTCTTTGAAACTTTAGATGAGATGGGACTTGATTCTAGGGTATTCTTTGGAGTTAAAGTCTGTTCAATAGGAGCAGGTACTTCTGAGGAACTTATGAAGAGAGGTATAAAAGCCGATATAGTGCCTGAAAGATTTGTGGCAGAATCTCTATTTGAAGAGATGAAAAAAACTGTGAAAAGTAGCGATAGGATTTTAATTCCTAGGTCTGAAAATGCTAGAGAATTTTTAGCGGATAAGTTGAAGGAAATTTGTGAGGTAACAGAGGTATTTAGTTATAAGACTGTGATAGATGAGAAGAGTAGAGAGATTGCAGAAGATGTACTGAAATCTGATGTGGATTATGTTACGTTTACAAGTAGCTCTACTGTGAAAAATCTTGTTGAGATTGCAGGGGAAAATTATAAGGAATTGCTTGAAGGCAAGAAACTTGTGTCTATTGGGCCTGTGACTAGTAGGACGATAGAGGAGTTTGGTCTTGATGTATATAAAGAGGCTGAAGTGAGTACGATTGCTGGAGTGGTTGATGTACTTATAGGAGATAGATAAATTATGAATACTTGTAAAATAAGAAACATAGTTTTAGGAGAAGGTGCTCCTAAGGTATGCGTACCAATAGTAGGAAAAACCAAAGTAGAGATTATAGATTTGGCTAAAAAGATAAAAGAGGTTGGTACGGATATAGTAGAATTTAGAGCAGATTGGTTTGAGGATATATTCAACTTTGAAAAGATAGAGGAAGTTTTAAAAGAAATCAGAGAAATATTAATCGAAACTCCTATATTATTCACTTTCAGAACTTTAAAAGAAGGTGGAGAAAAGGCAATAGAATTAGAAAAATACGTAGAACTAAATACAAATGTTATAAATACAGGATTAGTTGATGCTATTGATGTTGAAATATTTACAGGTGATGAATTTGTTAAGGCTGTTGTAGAGTCAGCACATGAAAATGGTGTAAAAGTAATTGGATCAAATCACGATTTTTATAAGACTCCGGAAAAAGATGAGATAGTATGCAGACTAAGGAAGATGCAAGAATTAAACGTTGATGTTGCTAAGATAGCGGTTATGCCACAAAGTAAAAAAGATGTTATAACCCTTCTTGCAGCTACTGAAGAGATGTACACTAATTATGCGAATAGACCAATTATAACAATGTCTATGTCAAAATTAGGTGTTGTAAGTAGGTTAGTTGGAGAGGCGTTTGGTTCAGTGCTTACTTTTGGAGCAGTTGGAAAGACATCAGCACCAGGTCAGATAAATGTTGAGGATTTGAAATCTGCTTTGAGTATAGTTCACAATAGCTTACATTAGACAAAGTTGTTTAGTTGATATATAATAGATGAATACGGGGAAAAGGGGGCTAATATTTATGCCTCCTTTTTTTGCTAGTGGGGACTAGCTTTTGAAAGGGATGAATAGAAAATGCAGTATAAGGATAGAAATTTAGTTGTTAATTTTAGCAATACATATTCTAGTAGTGTTGTAGATAGTTTGGATAATACAGATTGGATAGATTGTTCAGATATATCTGGTACAAATATGTATTGCACAGATGAAGCAGCAGAGGAAATCAATAAAAGATTGAGAGAATACAGTCCAAATGGTGTGCATTTTATAGATTCAGGAAATTATCATTATATGACAGAGTTTTTTGTAGATAAGTTGGATTGTAAATTTTCTCTTGTTTTGTTTGATTACCATAATGATATGCAAGTTCCGATGATTCACAGTTTTACTAGTTGTGGAGATTGGGCAAGAGAGGTATTAGAGAATAACGATAATTTAGAGCAGTTAATTTTGATAGGGCCAAGTCAGAGGAATATAAATGATATTGAAGGTTTGCCAAAGGATAAGTTTGATAAATTGGTGTGTATAAGCCTTCAAGATTTAGAAAAGCATGTGGCAGAGGAAAAGTTGGAGCTTATAAAGAATGATATACCTCTGTATGTTTCTATAGATAAGGATGTTTTGAGCAGACATTATGCAAAGACGAATTGGAGTCAAGGTGAGATGTCTGTAGAGCTTTTGAAAAGGATATTGAAGAGATTTTTAGTAGAGCATGAAATTATAGGGGCTGATATTTGTGGAGAACAGAGTCCTTATGAACCTATGCCAGAGTTTTTTGAAGATAGAGAGATTAATAAAAAGACGAATAAATCGTTGTATAAGTTTTTGACTAAGGTAATAAAATAAGAGAAATTGAGGAAAATAGGGAAAAGAGGTGTAGTTTTGTTTTATCCAGTAAATATTAATTTAGACAATATGGAGATAATAATAGTTGGTGGGGGAAAGGTAGCACTTAGAAAATGTATGAATTTTTTAGACTTTGGAAAGAGTGTTACTGTTTTAGCTCCGGAGTTTGATAGTAGATTTTTAGAGATAGGAAATAAGGTTGATTTAATTAATGATATTTTTAAAGAAGAATATATAGAAAAATTTGATATAGTTGTGGCTGCTACTGATAATAAAGAGGTTAATGAGGAGATTGCTTGTATTTGTAGGAAAAAGTCTAAGTTAATAAATGTTGTGGATAGTAGAGATCTTTCTGATTTTACAGTTTCATCTTATGTAAAAAGAGGGGATTTATTAATAGGAATATCTACAGGTGGCAAAATTCCGGCACTATCTGCAAAAATTAGGGAAGAATTAGAAGAGATATATGATGAATCTTTTGCAGAATATGTAGATATATTAGGAGAGATAAGAGAAAAAATTATTAAAAAATATGAAAATAAGGAAGAAAGAAAAGAAGCACTGAAGTCATTGGTAAAACTAAACATGAACGAGTTAGAAGAGCTTGAAAAAAGTATATAAAAATAAAATAATAAAAAAAGTTTAAAAAAAGTGTTGA
>URRU01000009.1 GCA_900550335.1 uncultured Clostridium sp.
AGTATGTAAATGACTCTAAAGGAACAAATCCAGATTCTACAATAAAAGCAGTTCAGGCTTACGAAAATCCAATAATACTTATAGCAGGTGGATACGATAAAGGAAGTACATACGATGAACTTCTTGAAATAGCAAAGAAAAATGTTAAAACACTAGTTTTACTTGGACAGACTGCAGATAAAATCGAGGAAGCTGCTAGAAGAATAGGATTTACAGACATACACAGAGTAGAGGATATGAAAGAAGCAGTTAAAACTTGCCACGACATAGCAAAAGAAGGAGATATAGTGCTTTTATCTCCAGCATGTGCTAGTTGGGGAATGTATAAAAACTTTGAAGTAAGAGGAAAAGATTTCAAAGATAATGTAAATAGTTTATAAAAAATGCAAATAGTTTATAAAATTTGGAATTAATATAAATAATATAAAAGTTGTGCTGTTAAAATTTTTCGGCACAACTATTTTTTTTAGTAAAATTAGGTTTAAAGAATTAAAATTTATAAGAATAATTAAATAAAATTGACAATAATGGATGCTAATCTATTAAAGGGAGTTTAAAAAAATTGTCAATCTGATATAATATTATAAGTGGAAAGTGAGTTAACCATTACTGAGTAAAATTAGATAAATTGAAAATAAAAAATAGGAGATAGAAAATGAGAGTAATATTATCAGGCGGAGGAACTGGAGGTCACGTTTATCCAGCCATAGCCATAGCTAATGAAATAAAAAGCAATAATCCAGATGCAGAAATTCTTTTTGTTGGAACACAGAATGGAATAGAGTCTGAGATAGTACCTAAATACGGGTATAGATTAGAGACTGTTACTGTTCAGGGATTTAAGAGAAAAGTAGATTTAGAAAATGTAAAAAGAGTTTTTAAACTTATGAAAGGTCTACATCAGACTAAAAAAATAGTTAAAACTTTTAAACCAGATGTTGTAATAGGTACAGGAGGATACGTAAGTGGACCTGTACTATTTAACGCGTCTATGAAAAAAATACCTTGTGTAGTTCACGAGCAGAACTCATTCCCAGGTGTTACAAATAAGATATTATCAAAAACAGTTACAAAAGTACTTACTAGTTTTGAGGATTCTCATGCAAGATTCCCAGAAGCTAGTCAGCATAAATTAAAATTTGTTGGGAACCCAGTAAGACAGGAAATTTTAGACGCCGATAAAACAGAAGCAAGAAAAAAACTAGGAATAGACCCTGATAAAAAATTAGTACTATGCTACGGTGGTAGTGGTGGATCTAGTACAATAAATAAGGCTATGAAAAAAGTTATAAAACACATGGTTAAAGAAGATGTTGCATTTATATTTGCTACAGGTAAAAGATTCTATGATGGATTTATGGAAGAAATAAAAGATATAAAATTAAACAAAGACCAGAGAGTTATGCCTTATTTAGAAGATATGGCAAATGGTCTAGCTGCAAGTGATATAGTTATAGGAAGTGCTGGTGCTATATCTTTAGCAGAAATAACTGCACTTGGTAAACCATCTATAATCATACCAAAAGCTTATACTGCGGAAAATCATCAGGAATACAATGCAAAAAGTATAGAAGCTAAAGGTGCTGGTATAGCAATATTAGAGAAAGAATTAACTCCTGAAAGATTAGATAAAGCTGTATTTACTATGTTAGGAGATGAAAAATTATTATCTGATATGGCAGCAGCTAGTAAAAAAGCAGGTAAACCTGAAGCTATAAAATTAATTTATGATGAAATAGAGGAATTAGTCAGATAAAAGGTGAAATCTAGTATAAAAAGAGTAAAATATTTATAAAAAGTGATAAAAAAATACAAATAGTAAAAAAAATAAATATTTATTCTATAATTGTCAAAATTGACTTGCAATAACTAGGTATTTAGAAGTAAAATGGTATTATAGCTATCTGTGTAATTATAGTAAAATTTATAATCATATAATTTAGAATTATGGCTAAATAAGAAAACGAATATTATATATAATAGAGAAGATGTATTATATTGGAGATAAAGAAGGAGGAGAATTGATGCTAGGCTTTGATGTAGAATTAGAGGAATGGGTCAAAATAAAAGTTGTCGGTGTCGGCGGTGGCGGTAGTAACGCAGTAGACGGAATGGTTGACGCCAAAATAAATGGGGTAGATTTTATATCAGTTAATACTGATAAACAGGCTCTATGTAGATCTAAAGCAGAATACAAAGTTCAGATAGGTGAAAAACTAACTAAAGGACTTGGAGCAGGAGCAGATCCTGAAGTAGGAAGAAAAGCTGCTGAAGAAAGCAAAAACGAAATCATAAAATTATTAGAAGACTCAGAAATGGTATTTATAACAGCTGGTATGGGTGGTGGAACAGGTACTGGTGCAGCTCCTGTAATAGCTCAGCTAGCTAAAGAAATGGGTAAACTAACAGTTGGTGTAGTTACTAAACCATTTACTTTTGAAGGTAAAAAAAGAATGAAACAGGCTGAATTAGGTATAGAAGAGTTAAAGAGCAAAGTCGATACTCTTATAACAATACCTAATGATAGATTACTTCAGGTTGTTCAGAAAAATACATCTATGCTTAAAGCATTCTCAATAGCAGATGATGTTTTAAGACAGGCTATACAGTCAGTATCAGAACTTATAAAAGTTCCTGGAATAATCAACCTTGACTTTGCCGATGTTAAGAGAATAATGGGAGACAAAGGTCTTGCTCACATAGGTATAGGTAGTGCAAAAGGTGATAATAAAGCTATCGAAGCTGTAAGACAGGCTATAGAATCTCCACTTCTTGAAACTTCAATAGTTGGAGCTAGAGGAGTTATACTTAACATATCTGGTGGATTAGACCTAAGCTTAGTTGAAATAAACGAAGCTTCTAACATAATCTACGAATCATGCCATGAAGACGTGGATTTAATATTCGGTGCTAATGTTAAAGAAGAATTAGGTGATGAAGTAACAGTAACAGTTATAGCTACAGGATTCGATCCTGATATGCAGAAAGTTGCTAAAGAAGCTGAAAAAGTAATAAGAAGAGAATTAGATAGTGATATAGCTACTGTTGAAACATCTTCTGAAGAAAAAGAAGAACCTACTCCATCAATAACAAGCACAGTTGGAGAAGCAAACATAGAAGATGACTATGATATGGAAATACCACCATTCTTAAGAAACAGAAAAAGAAGAAAATAATATATATGGGCTGGCGCAATATTTTGTGTCAGCCTATTTTTTTTGTCTTAAATATTAAAAGGCTTTTGCAAAATCTCTCTTTTTAAACTTGAAAAAAATATATCTACTCCTCTCCAGGCAGTCAAGCTGCATTGTCGAGTTCGTAGATATATTTAATTTTCAAGCTAAAAACAAAAAGAGAGATTTTGCTAAAAGCCTAATATAATAAATTCAAATCATAAAAAATAGACCGACTAACAAAATATAATCGCCAGCCCATCTATATTTTGAAAACAAGACAGACTTCCAGAAAGCAGTTAAATATGGTTACGCATGCAGATAAGGAAAAGAAAAAAATAGAGTTGCTTTTAGGAGTTTTAAAATATTAGAAAGGTTAATATCCGAGCAAAAGTAATCTTTTATCCAAATTTTATTCCAAAGCCATAAATAATAAAAATTATAATTTAAACCTTAAAAATAAATTAACTAACAAAATATAATCTACAGTATATATATATTTGAAAATAAGACAAGCTCTTGAAATACCAAATTAGTATGTTCTAGCATGTGAATAAGATAAGGAGAGGCTAAATAACTGCTCTATAGCGACAATTCTGCAAGCGCCCCATACATTGAAATGTGTTATATAAAAGTATGGGGCGCTGAAGCCTGTAGCAAAGAGCAGTTATTTAGCTTCTCCTTTTTATTTACAAAAAAGTTGACAAATATAATAATAGTGTTATGATATTATAAACAATCAAGAAATATTAAAAAATGGAGGAAATAGGTATGCAGTGTCCATTTTGTGGCTTTAGAGAATCAAAAGTTGTCGACTCAAGACACACAGATCCAAATACAATTAGAAGAAGAAGAGAATGTGAAGAGTGTAAAAAAAGATTTACTACTTATGAGAAAATAGAAATGACACCTACAATGGTTATAAAAAAGGATGATACAAGAGAAGTGTTCGATAGGGATAAGGTTAAGCGTGGAATAATGAAGGCTTGTGAGAAAAGACCGGTTTCTGTCGAGGATATAGAGAGAATAGTATCTAAAGTGGAGTATGAGATAAATAGAAAGTATTCAGGAGAAGTAGAATCTAATGTAATTGGTGAGATTGTTATGGATAGTTTAAAGGATTTAGATGAAGTAGCTTATATAAGATTTGCTTCAGTGTATAGACAGTTTAAAGATATAAATACTTTTGTAAATGAGCTTAAAAATATTCTTACAGAAAAGGGAGAGTAATTTATGGAAAACTTTACAGCTAATATGAACAGTTGTATAACAAATACGAATGGTTGTACAACAGATATGAACGATTTCATAACTAAGGAAATAAAATTCAAAGATGGTGGATTTGCCAAGGCAGTGATAACAGAGAGAAAATACGATGCAAAAAATAAAGAGGATATGAAAGTAGTTTTTGATGAATGTGGATTAAATTATGAAAATATGACAGACTGTAAGCAAATCCATTCTGATATAGTGAGAATTATAAAAAAAGACGACATCGGTGTAACAGAGGAAGCCGATGCAATGATAACAGATATTCCTCAGGTACCTCTTATGATATATACAGCAGACTGTGTTCCGATAGTTTTGGTGGATACAAATAAGAAAATAATCGCGGATATACATGCTGGTTGGAGAGGTACATACGCTGAAATAGTTGTTAAAACGATTAAATCTATGTTAAATAACTTTGGAACAAATCCTGAGGACATCGTCTGTATCATAGGCCCTGCAATAGGTTCATGCTGTTATGAGGTATCAAAAGACCTAGTGGATAAATTTAACACAATCGTTACAAACAAAGACTTTAAATTCTATATAATAAAAGAGGACAGATTTCATATAGATTTAACAAAAATTAATAGTTATTTACTTGAAAAATGCGGTGTTAAGAAAGAAAATATACACAATCTTAACATTTGTACATCTTGTCAGAATGATAAATTCTATTCATATAGAAAGGATAATAAAACCGATAAACGAATAGGCACTATTGTTCAGATAAAATTATAGAGAAAAAAAGGTTAGAGGATAGGAGAGGTGTTTGTAGTGAGTGAAAAAGTTTTGATAATAGACGATGAAATGCATATAGTTGAATTGCTTAGATTCAACCTAGAGACATCAGGATACAAAACAATATATTCATACGATGGATTTGACGGATTTATAAAAGCGAAAGAGGAAAAACCAGATTTAATACTTTTAGATTGGATGCTACCCAATATAAGTGGAATAGAAGTGTTAAAGAAAATAAGACAGGATGCAGATTTAAAGAAGATTCCTGTTATAATGCTTACAGCAAAAAATATGGAAGACGATAAGGTTGAAGGTTTAGAAATTGGTGCTGACGATTATATAACAAAACCATTCAGTATTAAAGAACTTTTAGCTAGAATAACTTCTGTAATGAGAAGATATGGAATGAATACAGGCAGAGAAAGTGAAGAGCTTACAGCAGGTAATTTAAAATTAAATCTTACAAAACATGAAGTTAAAATAAATGATAAAAAGGTAGATTTAACATTAAAAGAATTCGAGCTTTTAAAGCTACTTCTTAAAAATAGAGGAAAGGTTCTTTCAAGGAACTTCCTATTAGATGAGATATGGGGTTACGAATACTACGGTGAAACAAGAACAGTAGATGTTCATATAAGATACCTTAGAAAAAAATTAGAAGAAGCTGGAGCAGATGAAAAATATATCGAAACAATAAGAGGTGTTGGATATAAAATAGACTAACTTGGAGGTGTAATATGGTGGATACGATTAACATAGAGATAATAATTACACTTGTTTCTGTAGTAATAGCTATAGTTTCGGCTAGATATGCGATAAATGTAAGAAAATATTTAAGAGAGATTATAGATGTTTCAAAAAGAGTGAGTAACAATGAACATCATGCAAGAATGGATTTAGGTGGAAATGGCGAATTAGGGGAATTTGCTAAAAACTACAACGACATGATAAAAAACTTATACAATACATTTGATGAGCTAGAATATAAGAATTTACAGCTAAGATCGATATTAAAGAGTATTTCTAATGGGATACTTGCAATAGACATAGAGGGGAATATACTTCTTATCAATGATGAAGCAAAAAAAATGATAAATTGCCCTAAAGAGGTAATGGTAGAAGGAAGGAATATATCATTTGCAATTAGAAATGATATGATTCTAAAACAGATAATGATGTTTATGGGGTCAAAGGAAAATGAAAAAACAGTTGTCAATTTAGATGATGGAAGATTTTTAAGAATAAAGCTAGACCCTGTATACCTTCAAAATAATAAAAGCATAGTGATAGGCTCTATAGTAAATATAGAAGATATTTCGGAAAGAGTTAGAGCAGAAAATATGAGAAAAGACTTTGTGGCAAATGTCAGCCATGAGTTAAAGACTCCTCTTACTTCTATAAGTGGATTTGCTGAAACATTAAAATTAAATGAAAATATAGACAAGGAAACAAGAAATAGATTCCTTGGAATAATTGATGGAGAGGCAAATAGATTAAAGAGACTTATAGAGGATATACTTACACTTTCATTTATAGAAAATGATAAAAAAGAAGAAAAAGAATCTATAAATCTATACTCTGTGTATAGAAGAGTTGAGGATATGCTTATGATATCTGCAAAAACAAAAAGCATTGAACTAGTATGTGATGCGGATGAGTCGATAAATATACGGGCAAATGCAGATTATGTAAAGCAGATAATTTTAAATTTAGTTGATAATGCAATAAAATACACTCCAGAAAATGGAGATGTAAACGTAAAAATATTTAAAGAAAAAGATTATGCGGTAATAAAGGTATCTGATACAGGTATGGGAATACCTAAAGAAGACCAAGCTAGAATTTTTGAAAGATTCTATAGAGTAGACAAGGCTAGAAGTAGAGAAATAGGTGGAACAGGCCTTGGACTTGCTATTACAAAACATATAGTTATAAACCTTGGAGGAACTATTTCTGTTGAAAGTGTGCTTGAAAAAGGAAGTACATTTACAGTAAAAATTCCTATTAAAAGAGATTAATATTTATGGGTTGTTGTATTGTACAGCAGCCCATTTTTTATATTTTTGTAAATTCTTTATTTATAAGAAGAACAACAATTTTTTTAAAGAGTTGAATACTTTCTGTAAAAATGGTATCATAAAATGATATGTGATAACTTTTTTTAAGAGCGTGATTTAAATTTGATATTTTGTAATTAATAAATTGAGTTAGAGATATAATCAAGTTTAGGAAGGGGAATATCAAAGTGGAAGTTAATGTAAAAAATTCTAACAATATAATAAGTAGAATATATCCAGGAAGTATAGCGGAAGAGTTGGAGATAGAGGTTGGCGACCTTTTAATATCTGTAAATGGAGAAAAGGTTAAGGATATTATTCAGTACAGATTCTTAACTGATGACGAGTATATCGAGCTTGAAATACAGACAAAGAGCGGAGAAAGAGTGGTATACGAGATAGAAAAAGATTACGACGAAGAATTAGGATTAGAGTTTACTAACCCTATTATAGATAAGGCAAAAAGCTGCAGAAATAAATGTATGTTTTGCTTTATAGACCAGCTTCCAAAGGGAATGAGAGAGACTTTATACTTTAAAGACGACGATTCAAGACTATCATTCCTACAGGGAAACTTTGTAACTCTTACAAATATGAGCGAGCAGGATATAGAGGATATAATAAGATATAGAATTAGTCCGATAAATATATCTGTCCACACTACTAACCCAGAGTTAAGACAGAGAATGATTACAAATAGATTCGCTGGAAGATTATATAGCATAATGGAAAGACTAGCTGAGGCGGGAATAACTATGAACTGCCAGATAGTTTTATGTCCGGGCGTAAATGACGGAAAGGAATTAGAAAGAACTATAACTGATTTATCTAATCTTTATCCAAATGTAAACAGTGTTGCAATAGTTCCAGTTGGGGTAACTAGATACAGAGATCATCTACCTCATCTTGAAATATTCAACGAAAAAACAGCTAATGAGGCACTTGATTTAGTTGAAGGACTTCAGAAAAAATGCTTAGAAAAATTTGGCTCAAGATTTGCATTTATGTCAGACGAGTTCTATATAATTGCCAAAAGAGAAATACCAGACTACGATTCTTATGAAGGATTCCTTCAGTTTGAGGATGGTGTAGGTATGATAAGAAAGCTTGGAACAGAGATAATAAATTATCTTGATGAGCTTCCAGATGATTACGATGTAAGAGAAAAAACTGTTTCAATAGCTACAGGTAAGTCTGCGTACGAGTTTATAAACAGTATGGCAGAACTTATTATGAAAAAATTCCCTCAGGTTAAGATAAATGTGTATAGAATAGTGAATGAATTCTGGGGGGAAACAATAACAGTTTCAGGGCTTATAACAGCTCAGGATATTATTAAACAGACAGAAGGTAAAGAAAGAGGAGAAACTCTTTATATAACAAGAAGTATGTTAAAAGCTGATGAGCTTATATTCTTAGATGATGTAACGCTTGAGCAGCTTGAAGAAATTTTAGGTAATGAAGTCGTTCCTTGTGAAAATGAAGGACATGATTTCGTGGATAAGATACTTAAATAACTGATATAAATTAAAAAATGAAAGGAAGGTTGATAAAATGTCAGATATGAATAGACCGATTGTAGCCGTAGTTGGTAGACCTAACGTCGGAAAATCTACAATATTTAACAAATTTGCAGGGAAAAGAATCTCAATAGTTGAAGATACTCCAGGAGTAACAAGAGATAGAATATTTACGGAGGTAGAGTGGTTAAACAAATACTTCACTCTAATAGATACAGGTGGGATAGAGCCAAAGAGCGACGATATAATCGTATCTCAGATGAGAAATCAGGCTATGCTTGCTATGGACATGGCTCACGTTATACTAATGGTTGTCGATGGTAAACAGGGTATAACTGCAGCAGATAGAGAAATAGCAGAAACTCTAAGAAGAACAAATAAACCAGTAATATTAGTAGTAAATAAAATAGATAGTATGAGTCAGTATGACAATGTATACGACTTCTATGAATTAGGTCTTGGCGAGCCGTTTGCAATATCTGGGGCAAACAGTATGGGACTTGGGGATTTATTAGATGAAATAGTTGCTAATTTCCCAGAAGGACTTAATACAGAAATAGACGAAGATACTATAAAAGTTGCTATAACAGGTAAACCAAATGCAGGTAAGAGTTCTATACTTAACAACATATTAGGTGAGGACAGAGTTATAGTAAGTCCAATAGCAGGTACTACAAGAGATGCTGTCGATACATATTTCGAAAAAAATGGACAGAACTATCTTCTTATAGATACAGCAGGACTTAGAAGAAAAAGCAAAGTATACGAAAGTGTTGAAAAATACAGTGTTATAAGAGCTATGAGTGCTGTAGATAGAGCAGATGTTGTTCTTATAGTAATAGATGCTCAGGAAGGTGTTACAGAACAGGATACTAAAGTTGCTGGTATAGCACACGATGAAGGTAAAGCTTGTATATTTGTAATAAACAAATGGGACTTAATAGAAAAAGACAATAAAACAGTTAAAAAATATACTGATGAAATAAGAACTAAATTCCCATTCATGTCTTATGCTCCGATACTATTTGTATCAGCTCTTACAAATAAGAGAATGAATAAAATACTTGAAACAGTTGATTTCGTAGCATCAGAACATGCTAAGAGAATATCTACTTCTGCTTTAAATGAGGTAATAGGGGAAGCAGTTATGTTAAATCAGCCACCATCAGATAAAGGTAGAAGATTAAAAATATACTATGGAGCACAGACAGATGTTAAGCCTCCTAAGATAACTCTATTTATAAATGATAAAGAGCTTACTCACTTCTCATATCAGAGATATTTAGAAAATAGAATAAGAGAAAACTTTGGATTTGAAGGAACTTCAATAAGATTTGAATACAGACAGAAAAAGAGATAATTAAAGGGGGTAATTATAGAGAATGTTAGGTTATATTCTAATTGCCGTTGTGGCATATTTACTAGGAAATATATCGACATCTTATATAATAGCCAAAAGAATAGCTGGTATTGATATAAGAACTCAGGGTTCTGGAAATGCAGGATCTACAAATGTTTTAAGAACTCTAGGTAAAAAAGCAGGGTTAATGACATTTTTAGGGGATGTACTTAAAGGTGCTCTTGCTGTTTTAGTAGCATGCATAGTATCTAAATTTATGCCAATAGATACTTTAACTGCTAAATATGTTGCAGTAATAGGCGTTGTAGCAGGTCATAACTGGCCAGCATTTTTAGAATTTAGAGGTGGAAAAGGTGTTGCCACATCTCTTGGTGCAATGCTTGCAGTACATCCAGTAGCAGCACTTACTTGTTTTGCAGTATTTGGCGTTGTTGTTGCAGTTACTAAATATGTGTCTTTAGGATCAGTAGTTGGTATAGCTAGTTCACCATTTATAGTATATTTAATGGGTAAAAAAGAGGCTGTCCCTGTAACTGTATTCTTAGCATTATCAGTAATATACACACATAGAGCGAACTTAAAAAGAGTATTTAATGGAACAGAAAGAAAAATTGGACAGAAGAAGAATTAATCATCTTCAGGAGGGATATTATGAAAAAGGTATGCGTATTAGGAACAGGTAGCTGGGGTACAGCTCTAGCTTTGAGCCTAGCAAAAAATGATTTTGATGTACTTATGTGGTCTAGAAGAGAAGAACGGGCTGAAAGTATAAATAAAAATAGAGAAAATACGGAATATCTACCAGGAGCAGTATTTCCTGATAATTTAAACGTTACTTCTGATTTAGATGAAGCTGTAAAAGATAGTAAAATAGTTGTTATAGCAGTTCCATCTCAGGCTGTTAGAGGAATGTGTACTAAATTAAAAGGAAAATTAACACCAGATCAGATTATTGTAAATGTTGCAAAAGGTCTTGAAAAGGGAACTGGAAAAAGACTTTCTGAAGTTTGTGCAGAGGAACTTCCTGAATCTAAGTATGTTATGTTATCTGGACCATCTCATGCAGAGGAGGTTGCAAAAGGCTTACCTACTACAATAGTGGTTTCATCAGAAGATATAGAATACGCACAGATAGTGCAGGATGCATTTATGTCTCCAGCACTTAGAGTTTATACAAATTCAGACCTTATAGGTGTTGAGCTTGGTGGTGCTTTAAAGAATATCATAGCTTTTGGAGCAGGTATATGCGACGGTTTAGGCTATGGAGATAATACTAAGGCAGCACTTATGACTAGAGGTATAACAGAGATAAGTAGACTTGGTGTTGCTATGGGTGCAAAGGCGATTACTTTTACTGGACTTTCTGGTATAGGGGATTTAATCGTTACTTGTACAAGTATGCACAGTAGAAATAGAAGAGCAGGGATACTTATAGGAGAAGGATACTCTGTTGAGGAAACTCTTGAAAAGGTTAAGATGGTTGTTGAAGGAATTACAGCAACAGAAGTTGCACATGATGTAGCTGAAAAATTAAATATAGATATGCCTATAACAAATGCTATCTACGCAGTTGTTCACGATGGACTTGAACCTTTTGAAGGAATAAAAGGACTAATGACTAGAAACAAAAAGAATGAAGTAGAACATATAGGGCTATAAGAAATAAAGAGGGTATATCCAAATTACTCCAGGCTTCAGTGGCACGCACGTTTATGTAACACATTTAAATGTTGCGTGCCACTTGCAGATTGTCGTGTATTTGGATATACCCTCTTTTATTTTAGCCGGAAATAAAACGGATAGAGATTTATCTGGCTTCGAACTTTGCTTTTTCAAGCAAAGCTTTCAAAATGTTGCAAAGTTCTGCAGATTGTCGGTGCAAATCAATCAAATTTTTTCTTAAAAAAATACATCACCACAAAATAAATTGCGGTAACCATATAGACCAATATGAGATAGTTAGGTAATAAGTTAGTAAAATGATAAATGAATGGGGTGCTGAAGCCTGGAGCAAAGAGCAGTTATTTTTCTTCTTCTTTTTATTATTTTTATTTTCCCTTTTTATAAGTTGGCAAATTTGGTATAATATAATATGGTATATAATATTGAAATTTTAAGCTGATAGTGTCAGTTGATTTTAAGATATGATGATATAGATCATATATTTTTAAATTTTAAAAATAGGCGGTGATTTATATGGAAAATATTAGAGAAAATATTGAAAGTATAAGAAAGAGAATAGCAGATGCGGCGGTTAGAGCAGGTAGAGATGCCGATGATATAAAGCTTATTGCAGTTACTAAGACTGTTGATGTTGACAAGGTTGAGGAAGCTATAGCAGCAGATGCTTTAGATGCTGGAGAGAATAAACCTCAGGAATTAGCTAGAAAGTATGAGGTTCTAGGAGATAAGATTAGATGGCATCAGATTGGTTCATTACAGACAAATAAAGTTAAATACATAATAGATAAAGTTTGTATGATACATTCTTTAGATAGAGAAGGGCTTGCTGAGGAAATAGACAAGAGAGCAAGTAAAATAGGTAGGGTAATTGATTGTCTTGTTCAGGTAAATATTTCTGGAGAAGAGAGCAAACATGGTATGTCAAGAGAAGAAGTAGAGCCATTTGTTAGACTTGTTGCCGAAAAATACCCTAATATAAAGATTAAAGGGCTTATGACAATGGCACCTTTTGATGCAGAAAAAGATGAAATAAGAAAAGTATTCAGAGATCTTAAAGAGCTTTCTGATGAAATAAATAATATGAATATAGGAAATGTTGAGATGAGGGAGCTTTCTATGGGTATGACAAATGACTTTGAAATAGCTGTAGAAGAAGGAGCTACAATGGTTAGAGTCGGAACTGCTATATTCGGAAAAAGAAATTATAACAAATAATAAAGCAAATTGGAGGAAAGAAAAATGGCAAAAATAATCGACAAAGTGAAGAATATATTCAGTGATGACGAAGATTTAGATTATGATGAATACGAAGAAGAATATGAAGAAGATGAATACGAGGAAGCAGAAGAAAATCACGAAGAAGCAGAAGAATACAATGCTTTAGCATCTAATAAAAAAATAGGTAAAGTGATAGATTACCCAACAGGACAGATGAAAGTGGTAATATATGCTCCTAAAATATACGACGAAGCAACTCAGATTGCAGATGCTTTAAAACAGAGAAAAACAGTAGTAGTAAACCTAGATGGAGTATCTTCTCCACAGGTTAAAAAATCTATATTCGACTTTTTAAATGGAGCGGTTTATGTGCTAGATGGAGATATTCAGAAAGTAGCAGGATCAATATTTATATTAGCTCCAAATAATGTTGATATAGATGCCAGTGTGAAAAAAGAACTTGAAAGTAGAGCACTTTTCCCTTGGCAGAAATAATAACAAAATAATATAGATGAAAGAGGTAATGCTAATGCATACATTAAGGATAGCAATAGCCTATCTTCTTGATATAATTTCATGGGTAATAGTAGTAAAAAGTCTATTTACATGGGTACCAGCTCTTATGGACACTAAGCTATATCAGATAATGGATGAAATCACAGAGCCAATAGAAGGGCCAATTAGAAAAATCCTTTACAGAAATTATTCTGGGCCTGTAGATTTTTCACCGGTAATAGCGATAATAATACTTATATTCTTGAAAGGATTAGTGCTATAAGATGGACAAGATAAGACTTACTAATCATATAAAAGATATAGAATTAAAGAACAAAATGTTTAAGTTGATAGATAAGGCAAATACTTGTCTAAAAAATTATGAAGCAAAAGGTACAGAATTTATGAATCCTTTTGAAATTAAAAATGCTATGGATATAATTAATTCTGAATCAGATTTAAAATACCATTCTGACGGGGGATATGAAGGTGCTGAAAGAAGTGTCATGACTATATTTCCATTTTATATGGAGTATGAGGATATTGAGCCACCTATAAAATTTGTTCAGATTGATGGGAATTTTAAATTTAGAAGTGTATCACATAAGGATTATTTAGGTTCTATTTTAGGGCTTGGGATAAAAAGAGAAAAGATAGGCGATATATTAATTCACGAAGAATTTTGTCAGGTTATTGTAAGTAGCGATATTTGTGATTATATTGTTATGAACCTTACAAAAGTAGCGACAAATTCTGTAAAAGTTAAAGAAATTAAAAGAGAAGAATTAAAAACTTCAGAAAAGAAATATAAAGATATCTCGTTTACAGTATCTTCAGATAGACTAGATTGTGTAATAAGTGGAATATACAATATTTCAAGACAGGAAAGTCTAAAGTATATAAATGCGGAGAGAGTTCATGTAAATTATGAAAAAATTACATCTGCATCTAAGGCAGTATCTTCAGGAGATCTTATTTCTGTAAGGGGAAAAGGTAGGTCTGAAGTTATTGAAATAGGCGGGGAGACCAGAAAAGGAAGAACTAGAGTAAAGGCTAGAATAATATTATAGTTGAGGAGAAGATAATGATAACACCACAGGAGATAGAAGAAAAAGTTTTTAGAAAGTCTATGAGAGGATTCAACTGTGAAGAGGTTGATGAATTTTTAGATGATTTAAGAGTAGATTATGAAAATCTTATAAGAGAAAATGAATCTCTTAAAGAAAGAGTTAGAATGTATAGTGAGCAGCTAAATAAATATACAAACATAGAGGATACTTTAAAAGAAACTCTTATAACTGCTCAGACAGCAGCAGAGGATACAACATCTGCTGCAAATAAAAAAGCTAGAATAATAATAGAAGAAGCTGAATTTATGGGTAAACAGAAAATAGATGAGGCTACTAGCAGAGTTATCGAAATAAGAAAAGAGTATGATAATATTACTGCTGAATTTAAAATGTTTAAAAATAAATTTAAATCTCTTTTAGAGAGTGAAATTAAAAATATAGATGAAATATGCTCTAATATAGATACAGGTCTTTCAAGTCAGTATGAATGGAGAACTGCTATGGATGAGTATGAAGATGATAGATTCGATATAGAGGATTTTGGGGCAACTGCTGCAATGGAAGATGATGTTGAAGAATACGATTCTGATGACGAAAATACATCTCCAGAAAATATATTTGGTCTATAAAATTATCTATAATTTTATGATTTTTACTATAATTTTTTGTTATAGATATGCTTGAATTTAGAAACAATATAGAATTATCTGAAAAAATCAAAAAATAACTATTGACTAAAATTAAATTTTGGTATAAACTTTCAAAGTATAGAAAACAAAATCTTTAAAGGCTATGATGAAGACAGTAGATTCGGATTTTATTTTTACAGAGAGCTGGGTTAGCTGAGAACCAGTGAAATATACTGAGTTGAATATCACTTCGGAGCTGAATGCTGAAAGATTTATCTTAATAAAGATTTATCGAATAAGTTATTCCGGTAATGTGCCGTTATACAGTAGAGTGTCGTGTAGATATAAATTTAAAATTATCTATGCGGAATTAGGGTGGTAACGCGAGCAACTCGTCCCTTTGTGTATGCAAAGGCGACGAGTTTTTTTATTTGAGCAACTTATTTTAGAAAACTTTGAGCAATGAAAAATAAAGGGAATATTAAAAAGAAAGGGTGAATTAATAATGGCGAACTTTAAACCATTAGTAGACACTTCTGTTAAAGAAGCAGAAGCAAAAGTATTTGATTACTGGCAGGACATCGATATACTAGAAAGAACTTTAGAAAAAGGTCAGAACGATCCAAGTTTCGTATTCTTTGAAGGACCTCCAACAGCAAACGGAAACCCTGGTATACACCACGTTGTTGCCAGAACATTAAAAGACTGGGTATGTAGATACAAAACAATGTCTGGATACCAGGTAAAAAGAAAAGCTGGTTGGGATACTCATGGTCTTCCAGTAGAAATACAGGTAGAAAAAGAATTAGGATTATCAGATAAACAGGCTATAGAAGATTACGGTATAGCAGAATTCTGTGATAAATGTAGAGATTCAGTATTCTCTTTTGAAAAACAGTGGAGAAATATGACTGAAAGAATGGCTTATGAAGTTGACCTTGATAACCCATACATAACATTAGATAACAACTACATAGAATCTGTTTGGTGGATATTAAACAAATTCAACAAAGAAGGATATATGTATGAAGGACATAAAATACTTCCTTACTGCCCAAGATGTGGAACTGGTCTTGCATCACACGAAGTTGCACAGGGATACAAAGAAGTAAAAACTAATACATTAGTAGCTAAATTCAAAAAAGCTGGAACTGAAAATGAATACTTCTTAGCATGGACAACTACTCCATGGACATTACCATCAAACGTATCATTAACAGTAAATCCAGAAGTTACTTATGTAAAAGTTAAACCAGCTGATGTAGATGAATTCTACTACTTAGCTGAACCATTACTAGAAAAAGTAATGAAAGATAGAGAATACGAAGTTGTTGAAAAAATGACTGGTAAAGATTTAGAATATGTTGAATACGAACAGTTATTAGACTTCGTAAAACCAGATAAAAAAGCATTCTTCATAACTTGTGCTGATTATGTAACTACTGAAGACGGTACAGGTATAGTACATACTGCTCCAGCATTTGGGGAAGACGACTACAACTGTGGTAAAAAATACGGATTACCAGTACTTCAGCCAGTTGATGAAAGAGGAGAATTTACTGCAACTCCATGGAAAGGTAAATTCGTAATGGAAGAAGGACTAGATGTTGAAATAATAAAATATCTAGCTAAAGAAAATAAATTATTCAGCAAAGAAAAAGTTGCTCACAACTATCCTCACTGCTGGAGATGTCAGACTCCACTTGTTTACTACGCTAAACCAAGTTGGTACATAGAAATGACTAAATTAAAAGACCAGTTAATAGCTAACAACAACACTGTAAACTGGTATCCAGAATTCGTTGGTCAGGGAAGATTCGGTAACTGGCTAGAAGAATTAAAAGACTGGGCAATATCAAGAAGTAGATATTGGGGAACTCCTCTTCCAATGTGGAGATGTGAATGTGGAAACACAGAATCTGTAGGATCAAGACAGGAATTAGCTGATATGGCTGTTGAAGAAGTAGATCCAGCAACTGTAGAACTACACAGACCATACGTTGATGAAATACATCTAAAATGTCCAAAATGTGGTAAACCAATGACTAGAGTAAAAGACGTTATAGACTGCTGGTTCGATTCAGGATCAATGCCATTTGCTCAGCATCACTACCCATTTGAAAATAAAGAAAACTTTGATCAGTTATTCCCAGCAGATTACATCTGTGAAGGTATAGACCAGACAAGAGGATGGTTCTACTCATTATTAGCAATATCAACATTTGTAATGGGTAAAGCACCATACAAAAACGTATTAGTTAACGACCTTGTACTAGACAAAGACGGTAAGAAAATGTCTAAATCAAGAGGAAATACAGTAAATCCATTCGAATTATTCGATAAATACGGAGCCGATGCTTTAAGATGGTACTTATTATACGTATCTCCACCATGGACTCCAATAAGATTCGACGAAGAAGGATTAAAAGAAGTTCAGTCTAAATTCGTAGGAACAATGAAGAACGTATACAACTTCTTCACTCTATATGCTAACACTGATAACATAAATCCTGGTGATTTCTTCGTTGAATACAAAGATAGATCAGAATTAGATAGATGGATACTTTCTAAATTCAACAACTTAAAAGCTGAAATAGAAGAAAACCTAGAAATATTCGAAGTTAACAAAACTATAAGAAGAATACAGGAATTCATAAATGACGATTTATCTAACTGGTATATAAGAAGATCTAGAAGAAGATTCTGGGAACCAGAATTAACTGAAGATAAAAAAGCAGTTTACAACACTACTTATGAATTATTAACTGAATTATGTAGAGTTGTAGCTCCATTTGCTCCTTACTTATCAGAAGAAATGTACAGAAACTTAACTGGAGAAGAATCAGTTCATCTAGCTTCTTATCCAAGATGCAACAAAGAACTTCTTGATGAAAAACTAGAAGAAAAAATGGACTTAGTTAAAAACTTAGTTACTCTAGGAAGAGCTTCAAGAGAAAATGCTAGAATAAAAGTTCGTCAGCCATTAAAAGAAGTATTAATAGACGGAAAATACGAATCTGTTATAGCTGATTTAGTTGACATAATAAAAGAAGAATTAAACGTTAAAGAAGTTGTATTCGTTCAGGATTTAAGTGAATACATGAACTACAGCTTAAAACCTAACTTCAGAGAAGTTGGTTCAGTATTAGGTAAAAAAGTAAATGCATTTGGTAAAGCTTTAGCAGCATTAGATGCTCATGATACTGTAACTAAACTTGAAAATGGTGAAAAAGTAGTAGTTAATCTTGATGGAGAAGACTTCGAATTCGGTAAAGATTACGTTCTTGTAAATATATCTGCTAAAGAAGGATTCAACGTATCTATGCAGAACAACGTATTCGTTCTTCTTGATACAGAATTAAACGAAGAACTAGTAAACGAAGGATTCGCAAGAGAATTCATATCCAAAGTACAGCAGTTAAGAAAAGCTGCAAACTTTGAAGTACTAGACAACATAGTAATAGACTACTGCTCAGATGATGAAGTAGCTAAAGCAGTTGCTGAATTTGAAGATTACATCAAATCAGAAACTCTAGCTCTTGAATTAAACAGAGTAGAAGATGCTAGCTTAGAACAGCACAACTTAAACGATCATATGACAGGAATAAAAGTAACTAGAAAATAATTTTTAGTTAGATTAAAATTCTTAGTTAACTTAAATAAAATTTCTGTAGTATAATCTAAATCTAGTTTTATATATTGTAAGGACTAGAAATTTAATAAAAAATATAATATAATGATAATGTTATATCAATTAGAAGAAGTGTTTCGGATTCCGGAACACTTCTTTAATGTGTAAAAATAATGTTTAGAGAAAAATTTTAAAAATCCATTAAAAAAGGGAGAATAATTTAATAGGAGGTTTTATATGGGTGATAGAAAAAAAGGTATCACGTTGGTTCTAATTGCCACAACATTCTGGGGAATGATGGGTATAAACAGCAGAACATTGTCATTAGCTGGTCTTTCTGCTATGGATATAGCATTTATCAGATGCTCTATTGCTGGGGTATTATTTACAATTTATATGTTAATTAGAAAGCCAGAGGAATTAAAACAGAAATTATCGGGAATACTTGTAGGTTGTTTATATGGAGTAGTTTGCTTTGTATTAGGATTTATGACTTACAACGTATCTGTTGAGAGAGTGCCTATATCAGTGGCTACAGTTCTTATGTTTACAAATCCAATATGGGTGTCTATATTTGGAGCTGTTGTATTTAAGGATAAGATGACTAAGAAAAAGGTATTAGTTATATGTATGTGTATAGTTGGATGTATTTGTATATCAGATGTAATGTCTACTGGTGGAGCAAATTTAGATGTTATAGGTATAGCTGCAGGTCTTATAAACGGAATGACTTTTGCTATGCAGATAATAATACCAAGATTCTTTGAAGGGAAATACTCAAAAGATGCGATACTAGTGTACGGATTTATATCAAGTACTGTTGTATTATCATTCTTTACAGATTTCTCAAATATAGCAGCTGCTGTAACAGGGCCAAACTCTATGGTTGTAATAGCTAATATGCTTGCTATATCAGTACTTTCAACATTTATAGCTAGTACATTCTATGTTAAGTCAACAGAATACATAGAAACTCAGGTTACAAGCATACTAGTATCACTTGAACCAATACTAGGAAGTATATTTGCATTCTTCATATTTGGAGAAACAATGTCTCAGACTCAGCTGATTGGGGCGGCAATAGTAATACTTGCTGCATGCGTACTAGAAACGGACTTATCAAAAATAACAGAAAAAATAATGTTACCTTTCTCAAGTAAACAAATAAAATAACTGTTGAATATATTTTGCAAAATTCAATTTTTGCTATTAAAATAATATCCCTCTCAGTCTCCAGGCTTCAGAGCCTCGCACTTTTAGAGTAACACATTTCAAAGTTGCGAGGCTCTTGCAGATTGTCGAGTTGAGAGGGATAAATATTTTAACTTATCGCAAAAATTGATTATTAGTAAAATATTTATAACAGTTATTTTTTTATATAACTTTCGAAAAACAAAAGACCTATAATTGATTAATCTTTAGATGTATTAATCAATTATAGGTCTTTTTAGTTGAGTTTAATTTTAATAGATTTGTTATGTTTTACATACTTTAACAACTGATTAATAATTTTACAAAATAAAAGCTTGAATATTGTAGAAATAATCGCATGCAACGACAATCTGCAGAGCTTTGCTCGAAGCCTGGAGTAAATGCGATATTTCTATTATATTCAAGCTTTTACCTATTTTATAAAATTATTTCCATATTGACACTAGGCACTCAGATATGTCCCCAAATGGTATTGGTTCAGCCTTTAATATACTCTGCATTACAAGCCCGTCTACTATTGAAATAAGTAGGAATGAGATTGCATCGGCCTTATCTTTAAACTCATCAGAAAGATTCTCTACAAGTGAATCTTTTAAAGCAAGTCTCCACTCTCTATATTTTTCTTTAAATTGATTTCTAAGAGCTTCATTTTCTGTTATTGCTT
This sequence comes from uncultured Clostridium sp., assembly GCA_900550335.1. Classification (GTDB taxonomy): domain Bacteria; phylum Bacillota; class Clostridia; order Peptostreptococcales; family Peptostreptococcaceae; genus Peptacetobacter. The sequence continues at coordinate 20,726 of URRU01000009.1, forward strand.
CACATATTAAATACATGTGTATTCTTCCTGTTGAAGAGATGGTAGAAATATTATCGAGAAGAATTTTTACTAAATCCAAGTCGTCTATTCCCTGTATATTTCTTACACACATCAGAACAGCTTCATTTATAATATTTAAGTGTACATCGGCTATTTCAGCTATTATATCGTCTTTTGATGCATAATAGTAATAAAGAGTACCTTTACTTATATTAGCATGACGAGCAATATCTGCAAGGCTTGTATTTTTTACACCTTGTTTTGTAATAAGCTTAATAGCGGCATCTATAATTAGTTGTTTTGTGTTATTTTCTGATCTCATTTTAGCACCTTTCTTTAAACGTTATAAAAATATTATAAGCTTATATAATCATACTGTCAAACAGAGAGGTGCTATAGTAATAAAGATATTATAAAAATTATACAATATAATAAAAATAAATTAAGAAAATAAAATAAAAATATATAAGTTATAAAAACAAACTATTATAAACTAATATTGACACCTGGTACTAAAAAATATATAATAGTATGAGAATGAAAAATTCGACCGAGTGACCGAGAAAATTTTATATACCGGTTGACCGACAAAATGTTTAGAGGATTTGGAGAGAGGGAAAATGAGTAAAGTTAGGATAGTTACAGATAGAGCGTCTGATTTACCAGATAATATAGCAGCAAAATATGGAATAGAAATAGCAGAAATGGATGTTGCATTTGGGGAAGATGTATATTATGGCGGAAAAGGAATTACTATAGAAGATTTTTATGCAAGAATGAAAAAAGAAAAAGAACTGCCAAAAACATCTTGTCCATCACCAGATAAATTTTTGGAAATATACAAAAAAGAAGATAGTGATGTATTAGTTCTTACATTAACATCAAAACTTTCTGCTACTTACAATTGTGCAGTACTTGCAAATGATATGTACAACGAGGAAGAGCATACAAATAGAGTAAAAGTTATAGACACAATGAGTGGATCTATAGGGCAGGGAATACTTGCTGTATACGCAGCTCAGTTAGCAGAACAGGGTAAAAATTTAGATGAAATATCTGAAGAAATAGAAAAACTTATAGACAACACTAAATTTATCGGTGTTCTTCAGACATTAGAAAATGCTATAAAGGGTGGAAGAATAAGCAAATTAGCAGGAAGTATAATAAACACATTTAATTTTAAAGCTCTTGTAAAAATAGATGATGGTCTGGTAAAACCATTTGATAAGGCTAGAGGTGAAAATGGAAGCATGAAAAAATTAGTTGATTTATTCTTAGAAGGTGCTTCAGATACTGAAAACAAAACATTATTTATAGGTCATTCTAATTGTTTAGCTAAAGCTGAAAAGGTAAGAGATATGATATTAGAAAGAAAGATCTACAGAGAAGTTGTATTCTGCGGAATAGGTACAGTTATGGGAACATATACTTCTGATGGATGCGTGTTATTAAATGCGGTAGAACTACCAGAATTGATAGATGCTTAAAAATATATTAAATATAAAAATAAATAATAAAACTCTAAAGCTATTAAAT
>URRU01000010.1 GCA_900550335.1 uncultured Clostridium sp.
TTTGATATACTATTTTTCATTATTATAGTATTTATTGAATTTAAAGATAGATTTTCTTTAAAAGATAAGGAGTGATAGTTCATGTTGTTTGAAAAATTTTTTGATAAAATAAACGAAAAATATATAGATAAAATAAATTTTGAAAGTGTATTTAAAATTGCTATCTGGGCTATGAGTGCATACATTCCACTAGCAATTTTTATATCTATTATTTCTGGCGATAAATCACTAATACTAAAAATCAATAGTCCTATAGCGTATTTAAAAATTTTTATCCTTTTTGTATTTTGCTATATTTTATCTTATTTAGCAATAAAGAAAGGACCTTTTAGTAATGATAGTAATATTAATTGGAATAATATCCTTTTAATTCATTGGGAAGCTATTATTTTAATATATCTTCCAGTTAGTTCTTTAGTAGCTATGATTTTTAAAGACTTATCACTTTTAAAACCATACGAACCATTATCATATTTTAAAATATTCGTATGTATAGTATTTTCTTACATATTAGCTTATATCGACTTAAAACGTTCTGATAAAAAAGAATAACACATATAAAAAGACCAACAGATTATCAATTTTAATCCGTTGGTCTTTTCTTATCTATTCTTTATTTCATCTAAATATATTTCCTCGGAAATAATTCCATCTCGATACAATGTTTCTATCTGATCCTCAAACATCTGCATTCCGTATTTCTTACCAGTTTTTATCATATCATCGATACTCTCATCCTTTCCCTCTCTTATCATAGCTGCTATTGAGTTTGTATTTTTCATAATTTCAAATATAGCTCTTCGTCCATTATTTGCTTTTACAAGTCTTTGAGAAAATACATATCTAAGCTGATTAGCCAAAAGCCCCCTTATCTCTTTATGCCTTTCAGCTTCAAATAGATTCACTATCCTATCTATCGCCTCAGATGCTTTAGATGTATGAACTGTAGATAGTACAAGATGTCCTGTTTCAGATGCAGAGAGAGCAGTTTCAACAGTCTTTTTATCTCTTATTTCTCCAATCATTATAACATCTGGATCTTGTCTTAAAGCTGATTTCAATCCTTCTAAAAAGTCTACTGTATCTTTTCCACATTCTCTTTGACTTATTATGCTTTTATCACTCTTATGCAAATATTCTATAGGCTCTTCTAAAGTGATAATATGTTTCTTTGATGTTTTGTTTATTCTATCTATTATTGCAGCAAGAGTAGTACTTTTTCCACTTCCTGTAGCTCCTGTTATCAATATTATTCCACTTTTTAAATCACCAGAATTACATACTATATCTGGAATATTCAATTCCTTTGCTGTTTTTACATGACCTGGAATTAACCTAATTGATATACAATCTCCCCCATTCCGTCTATAGATATTAACCCTTATTCTAAAAAAGTTTTTATCCTCTTTATTTAGTTCATCTTTATTTAGTTCTACATTGTAAAAACTAGACTCTTTAACATCCTCTTTTATATATCTATTTATATCATTTCCCATAATCTTATTATTTTTTGTATCGTTATTTTCTATTTCATTTTCTAAATCTACAAAGTCAAAATCCCTAGAAAAATCTATCTCGCCACATTCTTCATCAAGATATTTTTCGTATCTCTTTCTAAGCTTAATTTCTTCACTTCCTATTAAATCATCGCAAAACTTCCTACAAAGATCACTATTTACAACTTTTGCTGAATATCTCGTTAGCTCTCCGTCAATTCTCAAAGTTATATAATCGTTGCAGATTATATGAATATCAGATGCGTTAAATCTCTTAGCATTTAAAATTACTTCCTTTATGTTCATAATTCACCTCTCAAATAATTTATAATAGATAAATTTTTCTTATTATTAGATAAATTTATTTTATCTATTTTGTTTCCTCTATTCATATAATCTACAATTATATTCTTTTTTACACATTTCTAAGCAACAAAAAAGAGGAGCTAACTCCAAATAGTACATCTGTCGCCTGAATAGGCGCAAGTACTATTAGAGTTTCTCCTCTTTCTACTTACTTATATTCAATTAGAATAATTCACTTACTGATTTGTTGCTGAATATTTTATCTATAGCTTCTGCAAATATAGGAGCTACTGATTTAACTTTTATTTTTTCTATCTGTTTTTCTTCTGGTAACTGTATAGTATCAAGAACAACTAATTCTTTCATTGAAGAATTTTCTATTCTTTCTATAGCTGGACCTGATAAAACAGCGTGTGTACAGCAAACGTAAACATCTTTAGCACCGAATTTTTTAACTGCTTCAACTGCATTTACTATTGTTCCTGCAGTATCTATCATATCGTCAAGAAGTATTACGTTTTTACCTTCAACCTCACCTATTAAGTTCATAACTTCACATACATTTGGTCTTGGTCTTCTTTTGTCTATTATAGCTATTGGCACTTCACCATTTAATGAATTAGCAAATTTTCTAGATCTTGTAACACTACCAAGGTCAGGAGATACTACTACTAAATCTTCTATATTTTTTTCATTGAAGTATTCAGATAGTAATGGACCACCTAGTAAGTGATCTAGAGGTATATCGAAGTATCCCTGTATCTGAGATGCATGTAAGTCCATAGTTAAGACTCTATCTGCACCAGCTGCTACTATTAAGTTAGCAACTAATTTAGCTGTGATTGGATCTCTTGCTTTCGCTTTTCTGTCCTGTCTTGCATAACCATAGTATGGTATTACAGCAGTTATTCTTCCTGCAGATGCTCTCTTAAGTGCATCTATCATTATTAATAATTCCATTAAGTTGTTGTTTACCGGACTGTTAGTAGACTGAACAACGAAAACGTCGCAACCTCTTACAGTTTCGTTCATATTAACACATATTTCACCGTCGCTGAATGTTCCAACTTCACAGTCAAGAACTGGTACGTTTAACTGTTTAGCTATTTTTTCAGCTAACTCTTTAGATGCGTTACCGGCAAGTATTTTGATTTCGCTACCGCTAGTATTCATTTAGTTAACCCTCCAAACATTTTTTACAATATATAACTATTTAAACCAAAAGTTTAAAAAGAAATCAAGTTTAATTAATATCCCAAGATATTATTTTTTATTTTTTGCTTTTTCTTCAGATAATTTCTTATCTCTAGCTTCTTTTTTATCCATCCAATTTTCTTTTATGCACTGTCTCTGTCTTGCTATTGCAAGTGCTCTTCCTGGAACATCATCTGTTATTGTAGAACCAGTAGCTATATATCCCTGTTCTTCAACAGTAACTGGAGCTACTAGATTTGAGTTTGATCCTATAAATGCATTATCTTTTACTACTGATCTGAATTTATGTACACCATCGTAGTTTACAAATACAACTCCACATCCTACATTTACATTTTTACCTACTTCAGCATCTCCTATGTAAGATAAGTGTGATGCTTTAGAGCCATCGCCGAATTTAGCATTTTTGATTTCAACGAAATCTCCTACTTTACATCCATTTCCTACATCTGCTTTAGGTCTTAGGTATGCGTATGGTCCAACTTTTGTGTTTTCTCCAACTTTAGCTTCTAATAAAGTAGATATTTTTATTTCTGTTCCATTTCCAACTATTGAATCAGTTATTGATGAATTCATACCTATTATACAGTCAGATCCTATTTTTGTTTTACCAACTAAATTAACTCCTGGGTACACTATTGTATCATTTCCTATTTCTACATCAGCTTCTATGTATGTAGTATCAGGATCTATCATAGTTACACCATTTGCCATGTGGAATTCATTTATTCTTTTTCTCATTGCTTTTTCAGCCTGAGAAAGCTGTAATCTTGAGTTTACACCCATTAATTCTTCTATTGAAGAACCTGCAAATGCTCCAACCTTTAGAGATTTTTCTCTCATTACTTTTATAGCATCTGGAAGATAGTATTCTCCCTGAGCGTTGTCGTTGTTTATTTCTTTTAAAGCTTCTTTTAGGCTTTTACCGTTGAAGCAGTATATTCCTGAGTTTATTTCTTTTACTAGTTTTTCTTCTTCACTAGCATCTTTCTGTTCTACTATCTTTAGTAGGTCTCCATTTTCATCTCTTATTATTCTTCCATATCCTGTAGGGTCTTCTACTATTGTTGAAAGAACTGTAGTGTGGCAGTTGTTTTCAACATGGTATTCGAATAATTTTTTAAGAGTATCTTCTTTTATAAGTGGAGTATCTCCACATAATACTACTATAGTATCTTCATCTTCTATATATTCTTCAGCCATTCTTACAGCATGTGCTGTTCCTAGCTGTTCTGTCTGCATAACTGTTATTATATCGTCTGAAAGTCTTTCTCTTACGGCTTCAGCTCCATGCCCAAGAACTACTATAGTTTCTTCTACTCCAGATTTTTTAGAAGTATCAACTACATGGTTTACCATCTCTTTACCACATACTTTATGTATTACTTTTGGGTATTTTGATTTCATTCTTGTTCCCTTGCCCGCAGCAAGTATTATTGACTTAAATTTCATTTAACATCTCTCCATTGACTAATTCGTTTATTTTTTAAGATTTAATTTAATAAAAAATTACATTATTATCTTTAAATATATCACTTTTTAGGCTAAATGTACATATCTTCCGTATCTTCTTCTGTTTCAGTATCAGCCAAAATTTCTCTATTTGGCTCTACTATTATCTCATTTCCCTGAACATCAAGCTGTATTAATGATATATAGTCATCAACCATTTTTTCTTCCGGTTTCATAGTAGATATAAATACACCGATTCCAATTACTTCCGCACTAAATTCTTTCATTAGGTCTATCATACCTTTTATAGTTCCTCCACCTCTCATGAAGTCATCTATTATAATAACCTTACTATCTGGTTTTAGAGCTTTTCTAGGTAAGCTCATACTTTCTAATTTCCCACTATTTCCGCTGACATATGTCATACTAAGTGTAGGTCCTTCGGATACCTTTATGTCTTTTCTTATGATTACTAATGGTAAGTTCATAGCATTTGCAGTCATAAGAGCCATTGGAATACCTTTAGTTTCCATTGTAACAACATAATCAGCATCAGTATAATCTATATTAGAGGCAAATATCTTTCCTATTTTTGAAACAGTTCCAGGATCATAGATAAGGTCTATTAGGTATAAAAATCCACCTGATAATATTCTTCCTTCATCTTTAATTCTGTTACAAAGTTCCATTAAAAATTCTGCATTTTCTTGTTTAGATGTTTTTGGTATGTATTTTACTCCACCAGCCGCTCCTGATATTGTTATTACTTTTCCTAAATGTAGTTTTTCAAATACACTTTTAACAACAAGAAGGTCTTCACTTATTGTAGACTTAGCTGCATTAAACTGATTTGTAAAATAGCTAAGAGTGTATATTTTGTTCGGGTTATCAGATAGTATCTTAACTATCGCTCCTATTCTTTCCGTTCTTTTAAATTTCATAATCTATTTCCCCCTGCTGGTTCTTAATCGCCGTTAAAACTGATGCACAACAAATTTACTTGTGATATAATAATTACTATGTTGATAATACAGTTTTGTCTTTTGTTGTATAATTTCGTGTGTTCGAGAAATATCGCACATTATCTTATTATATCACAAAAACGTTCATATTGTATTACTTTATATAAAAGAAAGGGTTGTTTTTATCATGAATATACATTTCATAGGAATCGGCGGAATCAGTATGAGTGCATTAGCTGAAATCTGCCTTAACAAAGGATATCATGTTTCAGGTTCTGACTCTCAGGAATCACCTATGACAGAAAAACTTAGAAATCAAGGTGCTGAAATATTTATAGGACAGAGAAAAGAAAATATTTCTGACGATGTAAACATGGTTGTTTATACAGCTGCTATACACCCTGATAATGAAGAGCTTATGGCTGCTAGAAAGAAAAATAAACTAATTGTAAATAGAGCTGCTTTTTTAGGACAGATAATGAGAGAGTATAAAAACTCTATCGCAGTATCTGGTACTCACGGAAAAACATCTACAACATCAATGCTTTCAGCTATATTTGAATACGCAGACTTAGATCCTACAATACTTGTAGGTGGTAACCTAAGTATGATAGGTGGTAATGTCAAAATAGGACATTCTAATCACTTTATAACAGAAGCTTGTGAATACGTAGATAGTTTCCTAAACTTCAATCCAAAAATATCTATAGTTTTAAATATAGAAGAAGACCATCTTGACTATTTCTCAGGAATAGATGAAATCAAAGCTTCATTCAATAAATTTGGTAAGCTTTTACCTCCTGATGGATACTTCATAATAAATGGAGATGATGAAAACACAGCTGATATACTTTACGATGTAAAAGCTACAGTTATAAAATACGGTAGCAATAAAGATAACGATGCTGTAATCAAAAATATAGAATTTGATGAACTTGGATGTGGTATATTCGATTTAGTTTACAATGGAGAAGATTTAGGCAAATTTGAATTATCTGTTCGGGGACTTCACAACATATACAATGCTGTTGCAGCAATAATAACTTCTATAGTATCTGGTATAGATGTAGAAACTATAAAAAGAAATATTAAGAAATATAGAGGTGTTGGAAGAAGATTTGAGTTTAAAGGAAAATACAACGGAGCAACTGTTGTAGATGACTACGCTCACCATCCAACAGAACTAAAATCTACTCTTTCTACAGCTAAAAGAATTAAAAAGAATAGATTATGGTGCATATTCCAGCCTCATACATATTCAAGAACTAAATCACTACTTAATGAATTCTCAGACGCTTTCTTCGCAGCTGATAAAGTTATCGTAACTGATATATACGCAGCTAGAGAAACTGACCCTGGTGATATTCACTCTACAGATTTAGTTGAAAAACTATATCACAACAATATAGATGCTAAGTACATAAAAGAATTCGACGACATAGTAGAATATCTTGCTGACAATGTAGAGCCAGACGATTTTGTAATAACTGCAGGTGCTGGTCCTATATTCAAAGTCGCTGAAGCTCTTGTTGCTAAAGGAAATAAAAACAAATAATATAAAAAATTAAAGGAGCAATCGAATTTTTCGATTACTCCTTTTTTATTACTCTTTAAATATATTCTCTTTTATGTATTTGTACATATCATTGTACACTTCATAATAAGCCACGTACTCGCCTTTTTCTCCAGAGATAATTTTTATATAATTAGGTCCCATAGTGTCAATTCTTATACTAAAGCCTTCCCCATCTATATAGACACTATAGTTATATTTACTTTTTTCTCTAGCTTTTTCTGGTTGAACTTTTCCAACGTGTCTTTTGTACCTCATTTTACTAACTAGATTATTGTAGTTCCATTTGCGTAGAGTTTTTACATCTTCTCCTTTAGAAATGTGTACACTTTTCCATTTATTATCATTTATAGCAAAGTCAAAAGATGTATATATACTTTCATTTATAACCTTTTCAAAATCCTTCTTTTGAGAAACAGGAATTTTATAGTATTCTTCTTTTTCAACAGTATAAACTTTTAAAAAGTCTAAATCTGTAGAAAATTTTATCCCTGTTGAAGAGTATCCGCTATAAATTGGATCAAATGAAATAGCATTTCTAACCTTTCTAAATTCATTTAAATAATATTTATAATCTGTCCATCTATCTTTTTCAATCTTTATGCTAGTGTCAGTCTTTTTATCTGAAATATAAACTTTCCCACTAGCTTTTAATTGAGTTAGTAGAGGTAATGTATTATCGGCTACATTTTCCTCCCGAACCAATTTATTATCTTCTTCCGCCTCGTTAGTTTCATATTTAGTAGCTGCAAAGAATCCCACTATATATATAACAAAGAATGCTATTACACCTAAAACAATATAAAACCTTAACTTTGATTTCTTTTTAGTCGCCAATAACTCTACCCCCTTTCTAAAAAGTGTCCTTTTTTAGAGTACTATATATTTTTGTTTATTATATTAGAAAGGTGCGCAAATTCTTCTATGCTAAGAGTTTCCCCTCTTCTTTTTTCATCTATTCCAGCTTCTGCAAGTACTTCTTTTATTTTAGCCTTATCTAAAACTCCCATACTAGATAATGAATTTAAAAGAGTTTTTCTTCTCTGACCAAAAGCTGCTTTTACAGTTTTGAAGAATAATTGTTCATTATCAGCCTTGTATTTTTTCTCTTCTCTTATATGAAGACCTATAACTGTAGAGTCTACCTTAGGCTGTGGTATAAACATATGTCTTGGAGCTTTTGCAACTATTTCAGTATCACAGTAGTACTGAACTGCAACAGATAATGCTCCGTAATCCTTTGTAGATGGTACTGCATTCATTCTATCAGCAACCTCTTTCTGAACCATTACAACTATATCTGTAACAGGTATATCTTCCTCTAGAAATTTCATAACTATTGGAGTAGTTATGTAATATGGAAGGTTTGCAATTAATTTTACAGGACCTCCAGAAAGTTTTTCGTCTACTAGTTTGTTTATATCGACTTTTAATATGTCTTCATTTACTACCTCTGTATTGTCGAAATCTGCTAAAGTCTCTTTTAATATAGGTATAAGGTTTTTATCTATTTCAACAGCTACAACTTTTTCAGCTCTTTTAGCCATTTCTCTAGTAAGTGTACCTATTCCTGGCCCTACTTCTATTACCTTATCTCCTTCTTTTACTCTAGCTCCGTCTATTATCTTGTCTATTACGTTATCGTCTATTAAAAAGTTCTGTCCTAATGATTTTGAAAATTTAAATCCATGTTTGTCTACTATATCTTTTGTCGCTCTATGCGATGAAAGTCTATCCATAATTCCTCCTAATTTTTATAAATTTTGTCCTTATTCTGAACAATCTCTGATTATTTTTCTATTTCTTCTAATGCTTTTTCAAATTCTTCTCTTGTAACACCGTAGTTGTTTAATCTACTCAAGAACTGTTTTGCATTTCCGTAACCTATTCCTAAAAGCTGCCCCATTTTATCTCTTCTAAATGATGCATCGTCATTTCCTATTAGCCCATTTAAAAGTAGATCCTTCTGTGAAAATTCACTTCTATTTTCTGTGCTTTCAGTTCTAACTCTTTCAAGTGCAGCTCTTATGCTCTCTGGAGTAGCATTTTCTATACCTATATCTCCGTCTTTTTTAGCCTCTTCTCTAGGTAAAAATGCGTGCTTACATCCTGGAACTTCAGCTGTTATTGTTTTTCTAATTTTTTCTCCAGCAAAATCTGGATCTGTAAATATTATTACTCCTCTTCTTTTCTGAGCTTCTTTAATTCTCTCCATTACACCTTTTGGAAATCCAAATCCACCAGTTGTAATAAGCTCAGCATCTACTGCTCTCTTTACAGCAGTTACATCATCTCTTCCTTCTACTACTATTATTTCTTTTATCATATTTTCTTCCTTACTATCTTATTTTTTTATCGACTATTAATTTTCGTCTGCAGGATATACTAAGTCTATCTGTTTTCTAATTTCATCCATTATCTCCATAATGATTAAAGTATTTTCTAATGTGTTTATATCAGATTCTTTCTTTCCTTCTCTTAAAGATTTCATAAATTCCTTAACAGCAAAGTATATACTATCTACTTCAAATCTTTCGTCCTTTTCAACTTCTAACTCAGCTGTTATATCTTCTACTCCACCTTTTCTGTGCTCTATTCTAACATCTGAAAATGTACTCATCTTATCTACTATTATACTTCCATCCTCTCCCTGGATTTCTGTTGGTATATTAGACTGAGTAATTTTTGAATATCTTATATCTGCAAGCATATCGTCATATTCAAGAATTATACTTCCTTCTCCGTCTACACCTGTAGATAATTTTACCGCATTTGCTTTTATATTATTTGGTCTACCAAATAAATTTACCATAGGATGTATGCAATACACCCCTATATCCATAAGTGCTCCATTTGATAATTCTTTTTTGAATGCATTTAAAACTATACCTTCTTTGAATTTATCATATCTTGATGAATACTGGCAGAAATTTGCAGAATATCTTCTTATCTTTCCTAGTTTATCTAAGTTATTTTTAACATTTTGGAAATTAGGAGTACAAGTAAGCCTCATTTCTTCCATAAGTAAAACATTATTTTCTTTTGCACATTTCACCATTTCTTCCGCATCTCTTTTATTTGTAGCAAATGGTTTTTCACATAGTACATTTTTTCCGTTGTTCATACATAGTATCGCTTGTTCTTTGTGCATGAAATTTGGTGAAGCTATGTATATCGCATCTATTTCATCGCATTTTGACATTGCATCTAAATCATCAAAGAATAACTTTGCTCCATGCTTTTTACCAAATTCTTCTGCTTTTTCCATGCTTCTTGAGTAAACAGCCTTTAATTCAAATCCATCTAGTTTTTTCCCAGATTTTATAAACCACTCTGTTATAGCACTAGTTCCAACTACACCAAATCTAACTGTTGTCATATTTATCCTCCATTTTTGATATTTATTATTTATTTTAGTTTTTTAATTTCCGTCAAATCTTTTTAGTTACATTATTATATTATAACACTTGTACGCTATTTGAAGTATTTATTTATTGTTTTCTTTAGCAAAAAATGAGAAATCGCCTGCTGTAGTTGTAAATCTAACGACAGGCGATTAATCTATTCTTCTATTTTTTTATTTAACAACTCTAAAAGCTCTTTTTCTTTTAAATTTTTCACACATTCTCTAAAATCTTCGTGCATCAATAGTCTAGCTAACTTTGATAATATTTTTAAATGAAGATTGTCTTTACCTTCTTTTGGAGCAGCAATTAGAAATACTGTATCAACTTTTTCTTTTTCAGAAGTCCATTCTATACTATTTTTTAGTCTACTTATTGCTACACAAGGTTTGTATACTACATTGCTTTGGCTGTGAGGCAGTCCTATTCCATAACCTATATAAGTTGGAAACTTTCCTTCTCTTTCTATAACATCTTTAAAAAACTCATCTTTATCATTTAGATAATTTTCTTGGTCTAATTTTTCTATAATCGTTTTTATCCCTTCTTCTTTTGAATCAACTTCTAAATCAGATACTATTAAAAAATCTACTTTTTCAGCCATTCTTCTACCTCTTCTAAAGAATCTACTATTTTAAGTGTTTTTTTCTTTAAATCATCATCTGGTTTTACAAAATCTGGAACCATTATGCATCTGAATCCGCCTTTGTACGCTGCCTCAACCCCAGCCTTTGAATCTTCTATCACTATACATTCTTCAGGAGTAAGGTTTAACTTTTGAGCTGCTTTTAAAAATATCTCTGGATTTGGTTTTGATTTTTTTACCTCATCTCCACAAACAACATCATCTACCATCTCATCAAAATGTAAAAACTTCATTCTATTCTTCATTTTCCATCTAACTGTAGATGTTGCAATTGCAGTTTTATATCCATTTTCTATCAGATATTTTAAAAGACTTTCAAAACCTTTTTTAACCCCAGGCTTATTCTCCTCTAGATAGTCTATTACAGCTTGACCTTTTTCCATATAATAATCTTCCATTGGAAGTTCTTTACCATAAGCTTCCTTTAAACCTTCTATAGTATCATCTCTGCCTTTTCCCATAAGTGAAATTTGGGCCTCTCTATCCATTTGTATGCCATGTTTTTTTAGGATTTTCTCCCAAAATACAAGAGATAGGCTTTCTGTATCGATGATTACACCGTCCATATCGAATATTACACCTTTTACATCTTTCATATTATCACCTCTCTAAACAAAATCTCCCTAGTATCTATGATATTAGGGAGATTCCTATGTTTATATACTATTTTCTTACACTCTTGATAGTATGAATTCACATTTTCCTTCTACTGAATATTTTCCATTCTGAGCAGGTATGAATATACTATCTCCTTTTATAAATTCTAACTCTGTATCTCCCATAACTAGTTTTCCGTTTCCTTCTGTTATGATTACAGAGTTGAATGATTTTTCGTCTATTTCTACTTCTGCTTTAGTTTCTACTTCATATTTTAAAGTAGTGAAGTATTTACATTCACTTAATAACACTCTTGTATAACTGTCGAATTTTTCTAATTCTCCCATTGGTTCTGCACTCTTAGCATTTGGAGTAAGATTTGTTACATCTATTGCTTTGTCTACGTGTAATTCTCTTGGTTTTCCGTCTGCTCCAAGTCTACCAAAGTCGTATACTCTATAAGTTGTGTTTGAATTCTGCTGTATTTCGCATATTACAAGACCTGCACCTATAGCGTGTATTGTTCCACTTTCTATGAAGAATACATCACCTTTTTTAACTTCAACTTTGTTTAACACTTCTAGTATTGTATCGTTTTTTATTCTATCTGCAAATTCTTCTTTGCTTATTTCTTTATTTACACCGTAATATAAAGAAGCACCTTCTTCAGCTTCTAGTACATACCACATTTCTGTTTTTCCGTATTCTTTTTCAACTCTTAATGCATACTCATCATCTGGATGAACCTGTATAGAAAGAGATCCTTTAGCATCTATAAATTTTATAAGTATTGGGAAGAATTCAAAACTATCACAATTAGTTCCTAATCCTTTAGCACCTAATTTTTCTACATATTCTCCAAATTTTAATCCTTTGAATTCTCCAGAGTCTACTATACTCTGTCCATTTTTGTGGTTTGATAATTCCCAGCTTTCTGCTATTTTATCAAAATCACAGTCTTTATTGTACTCATCTCTTAACTTTGTCCCACCCCATAGATAATCCTGAAATGCTGGTTTTAATTTTACTGGTTTTAACATGGCCATTTCTCCTTTGTATTTATTTTAATATAATTTATTTCATATAATTACTTAAACGTACTTATGATTTTTTTCATTATAACATCTGCTTTTTTAATGACATCAGATGTACTCATTCTAATAACTTTCTTGCCTTCAAATCTATGCTCATTGATTATCCGCATATCATTTGTAAGAATAACACATACAGCTTCTTTTATATCTTCTGGAGCCAATTCATTCTCTATACCCATAGCACCCTGTGTCTCAACAGATATATCAATAACATTTCTCTTCGCAACTACCTCTAATGCCTCAGCTGCCATATAAGTATGAGCTATCCCAGATGAACACGCAGTCACTGCCACAACCTTCATACCAATATCTCTCCTATCTCAATTATCTTATTATACTATCTAAACTATTATACCTCTAACAAGCCCTTTTTTCTACATATCCAAGATATTTATAAATAATATAACGTTTCCAATTTTAAAACCTAAGTTTAACCCTCTGTTTACAGTAGGAATGTATAATAAAATAATCTGTTACAAATTTTGAAATCGGACTTTTATGGTATACAATCACAAATTAATTTGCATCGACAATTCCTCAAACTCCTAGCATATTACAGAAATTCGCTCGGAATATAAATAAAATTAAATTGTGGTTTACTATCGGCAAAGAAAAAGACTAGTTTAACCTTTAGCGACAATCTGGAGACGCTTGACTTCTTCTAAATGTGTTACAAGAACAAAGTCAAGCGTCGAAGCCTGGAGCCTAAGGTTAACTAGTCTTTTTCTATTGGCAATAAACAGCCTTAGTTTTATTTAATTCCGAAGAATTTCATTGCATTTTCTTTTGTTACTCTACATACCTCTTCATAAGATATTCCTTTTTCGTAAGCTATTTTTTCAGCTACAAAAGTTACTAATGAAGGGTCGTTTCTCTTTCCTCTATGAGGAACTGGAGCCATATATGGAGAATCTGTCTCTATCATAAGTCTTTCAAGAGGAATTTCTCTAACTACCTCAACTGTCTTTCTATTGTTTTTGAAAGTAACAGTTCCCGGTATTGAAAGATAACATCCCATTTTCACATATTCTCTCGCAAGTTCAACTTCTCCACTGTAGCAGTGAAGTAGACATCCTGTTTCAGCTGCCTTTGTTGATTTTATTATTTCCATTGTATCCCCATGAGCATCTCTGTCATGTACGATAAATGGTAATTTTAATT
This sequence comes from uncultured Clostridium sp., assembly GCA_900550335.1. Taxonomy (GTDB): domain Bacteria; phylum Bacillota; class Clostridia; order Peptostreptococcales; family Peptostreptococcaceae; genus Peptacetobacter. Next base: position 13,907 of record URRU01000010.1, read on the forward strand.
CATTGGCAAGCTCAATCTGTCTTTTAAACCATTTTTTCTGAGTTTCTCTAGGAGATAAATCATAGTAATAATCTAAGCCTATTTCCCCTATAGCAACTACCTTTTCATTTTCTAAAGCATATTTTCTTAATAATTCTATGTCTGCTTCAGTCATATTTTCAACGTCGTGTGGATGTACTCCAACAGCAGCGTATATAAAGTCATGTTTGTTGGCTAGCTCTATTGCAGTTTTAGATGTTTCCATATCAGCACCTGGGTTAACTACATAGTCTAGTCCTTTTTCTTTTAAAGACGCTATCACTTCTTCTCTATCTTCATCGAAGCTTTCGTCATTTAAATGTGCATGTGAGTCAAATAACATTTTTAATTTCCTTTCATTAGCATACTTCACAGCCTGGTTTTGCATCCTGAGCTGTTGGTATTACAAGATCGTCTCCGTCATCTCCTGCAGCAAGTATCATTCCTGCAGATTCTACTCCTCTAAGTTTAACTGGTTTTAAGTTGCAAACAACTATTACTTTTTTACCAACCATTTCTTCTGGTTTGTACCATTTAGCTATTCCAGATACTATCTGTCTTGTTTCAGCACCTAAATTAACCTGAGATACTAATAATTTATCTGCTTTTGGATGTTTTTCACATTTAACTATTTCACCAACTCTAAGTTCTACTTTGTCAAAGTCGTCTATAGTTATCTGTTCTTTATGTTCTAGAGGTTTTACTTCTTCTTTTTTAGGAGCGAACATTTTTTCTAATTCTTCTATTTCTTTTTCAACATCTAATCTTGGGAATAAAGCTTCACCTTTGTGTACTTTTGTTCCAACTTTTATTAAGCCGAATGATTTAACACTTTCCCAATTAGTTATATCTTCCTGTCCAGCTATTCCTAGCTGATCGTATATTCTGTTAGCAGTAGTATTCATTATTGGGTTTATAAGTGTTGCTATTATTCTTATAGATTCACATAAGTTGTATAATACTGTGTTTAATTCTTCTTTTTTAGCTTCATCTTTAGCTAAAGCCCAAGGCATAGTTTCATCTATGTATTTGTTAGTTCTTCTTACTAATTTCCATACTGATTCTAATGCTTCATGGAACTGTAATGCATCCATCTGAGCTTCAAAGTCTTTAGCTGATAATGCAGCCTGTTCTTTTAATGATTCATCAAATTCAGTAGCTACTGTAGCTTCTGGTATTAAACCTTCATTGTATTTTTCTACCATTGCAACAGTTCTGCTTACTAAGTTTCCTAAATCGTTAGCTAAGTCAGAGTTTATTCTATTTATGAAGTTTCTGTTAGTGTAGCTTCCATCCTGACCGAATGAGAATTCTCTTAGTAAGAAATATTTTAATGCATCTACTCCATATCTTTCTATCATTGGACCTGGGTAAACAACATTACCTTTTGATTTACTCATTTTATCGTCGTCGAATAATATCCATCCATGTCCGTATACCTGTTTTGGTACTTCTAGACCAAGTGCCATAAGTATAGCAGGCCATATTATTGTATGGAATCTTGTTATTTCTTTAGCTGTTAGATGTACTGATGCTGGCCAGTATTTTTTGAATTCTTCGTCGTTATCAGTCATATATCCTAAAGCTGTTATATAGTTGCAAAGAGCGTCAACCCATACATATATAACATGTTTTTCATCGAATGGTACTGGTATACCCCAGTCAAATGTAGTTCTAGTTACACATAAGTCTTCTAGTCCTTTGTCTAAGAAGTTAGAAACCATTTCATTTCTTCTTGATAATGGTAGACAGAAGTCATCTCTTTTGAATAATTCTTTTAATCTATCTTCGTATTTAGATAGTTTGAAGAAGTAAGCTTCTTCTTTTGCTACGTAAGTTTCTCTACCACAGTCTGGGCATTTTGTTCCATCTATTAACTGAGATTCAGTCCAGAAACTTTCACATGGAGTACAGTATCTACCTTCGTAAGTACCTTTATATATATCTCCCTGTTCATATAATTTAGTGAATATTTTCTGTATTATTTCTGTATGTCTTGGTTCAGTAGTTCTTATGAAATCATCATAAGATATGTCTAATTTTTTCCATAAAGCTTTTATATCAGCTATCATACCATCAAGGTATTCTATTTCAGTCATTCCTGCTTCTTTAGCTTTTTTCTGTATTTTTTCTCCGTGTTCATCTGTTCCTGTAAGGAATTTAACATCGTATCCACAGAAACGTTTAAATCTAGCTATTGCATCTGCTGCAACAGTAGTGTAAGTATGTCCAATGTGTAATTTACCACTTGGATAGTATATTGGTGTTGTTACATAAAAAGTTGGTTTGCTCATAACTGTCCTCCTGTATATTATTTTTATTTTTTTCGTTTTCGAGAATAATATAAATTTTCTTAGATTTATCTACAAAAATTTATATCGCTAAAATAAAAAACACCCCTATGATTTCTCATAGGGGCGATTGTATTCGCGGTACCACCCTAATTTATCCACAATGTATACAAATAGTGGATATCTCAAATAGACTATAACGGGTCTAATCGTTTAGGCCTTACATCTTGCTCAACCTAAATGCTCCAAGTCCATATTCAGAATATCATCGAAACACCAGCTTTCACCTTTTCTGGCTCTCTGTAGAATGACTATATTCTTACTCTTCTCTTCATAGCATTTAATTTATTGAATTCTTATACAATTACTTTAATTTTATCCAATTTAACAACAGTTGTCAATTTATTTATCTTTATATACGTGCAAAATTAAAATACTTATTCTTTTAAAAATGAATATTTTTTTTCAAAATTTCTATTTTCTAATCAAATGCTTGTCATTCCAAAGATTTTTTGATATTTTTTTAAATTTTTTTACTTTTTTATTCAATTTTCTCTTGAAAGTTTATAAATATTATGCTTTATTATAATTATAGGAGTTACTTTTTTTACTTATCTAACAATAAATACTTAATTTATCTATCTTTTATTTATTTTTGCATATTAAAGCTTTATAAATCAAAGGACAATGTTAAAAGATATTATAGGTATATAAATTATACAAAGGGGGAGTGTTTATGGAAAACACAGTTAGAAAATTAGACGAAACAGATAGAAAGATAATTGAAATACTTCAGGAAGATGGTAGAATTTCTATGAAGGACTTAGGTAAGCTTATAGGCTTAACTTCTCCGGCAGTTTCAGAAAGAATAAAAAGACTTGAAAACTGCGGTATAATATCTGGTTATAAAGCAATAATAAATCCAGATGCTCTTGGAAGAAACATAAAAGCATTTATACATATTTCTCTTCCAGGAAGCCAGAGCTATGCTGAATTTTTAGAAAATGCAAAAAATGATCCAAGAATAGTAGAATGCCACCATATAACAGGAGATGACTGCTCACTTCTTAAAGTTCTTGTTAGCGATATGCAGGAATTAGAAAGTGTTATAGACAGTATAAAGAAAATAGGTTCAACAAAAACATCTGTTATATTATCAACTCCTATACAGGCAAAATCAATTCTATAATAATTTATTTTGATATTAAAAAAGCTGATGAAAAAACATCAGCTTTTATTTTTATTAAATTCTAGTATATTTGATTCTCAGTACTTATTTCTTCATCAAATCTGTAGTAATAACTCGTCAAAGCATAATCTATATACGTTCTAAGTACGCCGTAATTTTCATTTTCATAAATCAACCTTCTTGTGCATACAACATCAGAATATCCTATAATCATAACTCCTGCAATATCTGGCCCTACCTTCCTAAACGCCTTGTATAGTACCTTTTTGCCCATGTTATCATTTTTATAAAACTCTAATAACATCATATGGTATTCTATGTATTTGTGCACTATTTCCTCTGCTTTTTCACTTATTTTAAATTCAGCTATCACATCATGAAGCATATCAGCCCCTATTTTTTCATGTCCTTTAAAATGAGCATTCCCATCTTCTCCTACAGTTATACTTCTAGGTTTTCCCATATCATGTAAAAATGTCGCTAGTTTTAAAAGTTCAACCTTTTTAAACTCATCGTCAACTTGTGTATATATATCATCTCTTACAAATTCTACAAGATGATTAGGGAAGAATTTTTTATTTATTACTTTTTCAAGTTCTTTAAGTGCATTCATAGAGTGTGTAAAACTATCTACAACATGAAATCTACATTTCCCAATTTTTTTCATTTCCACTATATGAGGAAATATTTTTTCTAGTTCTCCATCTCTATCCATCTGCTCTATAATTTCAGAAGTATTCGTTGCCTTCAATGCTTCAATAAATTTTCTTCTTATTGTATCCATAAAACCACCTCAAATCGTGTTCGACGGTTTATTTTATAAATCTAGTACCTGTTTATAGACTATATCTTTCTTTAACTTTCTATCCTTACATACTATTTTTATAGCGTCTTTTTTGTTTATACCCTCTTCCATCAACTGAATAACATATTCTCTTTCGTTTAACTCGTCGTATTTTCCTATTTCTTCCACTTCTCCAGAAAATCCTTCTACAATTAAAACAAATTCACCTTTTACATCTCTATTATTGAATATTTCTATTACAGTCTCTAAATCTTCTCTTATTATTTCTTGGTATTTTTTAGTAAGTTCTCTGTTTACTGATATTTTTCTATTTCCAAGATATTTTAACATATCTTTTAGAGTATCTTTTAATCTATGTGGAGATTCATAGAATATTATTGTTCTTTTTTCATTTTTTATTTCTTCTAATCTTTTTCTTCTAAGTTTTTTATCTCTGTCTAAAAAGCCTTCAAATACAAATTTATGTGTATCCATTCCAGATCCAACAAGTGCTGTTACAAATGCTGTTGCTCCTGGAAGAACCTCTATTTCTATATTATTTTCTATAGCCTCACCTATTATATCCTGTCCTGGGTCTGATATTCCAGGCATTCCAGCATCACTTATTAGTGCTATATTTTCTCCTTCTAATAATTTTGTTATTAGATAGCCTCCTTTTGAATCCTTGTTATGCTCGTGATAACTTGTAAGAGGTTTTGATATATCAAAATGATTTAAAAGCTGTAGACTGTGTCTTGTGTCCTCTGCTGCTATTAAATCTACTTCATTTAGTATTCTCAATGTTCTATAAGTTATATCTTCTAAATTCCCTATTGGTGTGGGACATATATATAATTTTCCTGCCATATTTTTCTCCTTTTGGATAAGTTTATTTATTTAAAATTTCTATATTTATAAAATTGGCACTATCTACTTGGAGTTTTATAATCTTCTGAGTAGATGTCCAGTATTTCCTGAGTATAATTTCCTTCATTATCGTATACATATAGAGGGTCCATTATTTTTAAATCTGGCTTTCCTCCTTTTGTAAACTCTACTAATAATAAATTTGGAGCCTTATCTGCTCTAGGATGTATAAATCTCATTACTTTTGGCTCTAATCTGTACTTTCTGCCTATAGTTACAATATCTATAAGTCTTGTCGGTCTATGTATCATGAAGAATTTTCCTCTTTCTTTTAATAAAATTGAGGCTGCTTTTATGACATCATCCAGATTGCATTTCACTTCATGTCTAGAAATCATTTTTTTATCGTTTGGATTTTTAACACCGTCACTGTGCATATACGGTGGATTTGATGTTACTACATCAAATGTATTTTGAGGTAGTACATTTTTTATTTCTTTTAAATCCGCATTTACTATCTCAATTTTTTCTTCTATTTCATTCATTTTAACAGTTCTTGATGCCATTTCAAATACTTCTTCCTGTATTTCAACACCATATATCTTTTCTACATTATTTTTTCCATATATTATAAGCGGTATTATTCCCGTTCCAGTACCTAAATCAGCAACTCTAGCTCCATTTTTTACTTTAGCAAAGTTTGCAAGAAGTACTGCATCTGTTCCAAAACAGAATCCATCTGTATTTTGAATTATTTTAAGACCTTTTAACTGAAGGTCGTCTATTCTCTCCTGTTCTTTTATCTCAACTTTCATTGAAAAGTTTTCCTTTCACAAATTTATTTTTAGTTTAAAAAAACTGCCCAAATTTAAAGAGTATTCTCTTTTGGGCAGTTTTAAATCCGTAAACTAGTCTTCTAGTCTTTTTAATTCTTTCATTGTTTCGGCATCTATATATTCGCCGCTTCTATCTCTTCTTGGCTCTTTTAATGTCTGAACATCGTCTTTTAGATAAACTCTTATAGTCTTATCCTGGAATTCAACTCTTACCTGTTCAAGAAGAGGATTTACCTCTATTACCTTACCTTTTCCTTCTGCAGTCTGAACTAATGCTCCAACCACTGGTAATTTTTCAAGCGCTTCTGCATATACATCGTGTTCATATTTTAAACAGCAGAATAATCTTCCACATATTCCAGATATTTTTGTTGGATTTAGAGATAAACTCTGGTCTTTTGCCATTTTTATAGAAACTGGCTGGAAGTCTCCTAACCAAGCAGAACAACAAAGTTTTCTTCCACAAGGTCCAAGTCCACCTATTGATTTAGCTTCATCTCTAACACCTATCTGTCTTAATTCTATTCTTGTTTTAAATATAGATGCTAAATCCTTTACAAGCTCTCTAAAGTCTATTCTTCCTTCTGCTGTAAAATAGAATATTAGCTTATTTCTATCAAATGTATATTCACAATCTATAAGGCACATTGTAAGTCTATGTTCTTTTATTTTTTCTTGGCATAATACAAAAGTATCTTTTGCCTTTTCTTTGTTTTCATCGTATATTTTTTTATCTTCTTCTGTTGCAATTCTTATAATTGGTTTTAACGGAGATACCAACTCTTCTTCCGCTATTTCTTTACCTCCTACTACAACATGTCCAAATTCAAGACCTCTAGCTGTTTCAACTATTACATCCTGATTTACTTCTATATCAAGTCCAGCTGGATCAAAGTAATAAATTTTGCCAGCTTTTTTAAATCTTACACCTACTATTTTTATCATTTAATCACCTCGTATATATTTAAAAACATAACCTGAATACTCATTTTAAATCCACAAAATCCTTTGAGTTTCTTTTTAGTATCTTCTATTATATCAATAATATTAGCCACTTGAGAACCATTTATTTTATCAGACATATTCTCAATAAATGTTATTCTATCGGTATTTGTTAAAAGATTAATTCCTTCTTTTAACATTATTATATCTCTAAAATAGTTTACCATAATATCTAGGAAATTCATAATCTGATTTTCATATTTTTCTACTGAATCAGCTAGCATCTCTATGTCTAGCTTCTTTTTATCAAATATAACAGATATACAATTCTGTATAAATTCCCTCATCTCTTTAAATTCCTCATCATTTGCAAGCTCTATAGCCCTAGTTATGCTTCCTTTAGAAAAATTAGCACACATTTTTGCGTACTCCTCATCCAACCCTAAATTATCAACAAGATGATTTTTTACTATCTCATTAGAAAGTGGAACAAATTTTACTATGTCACATCTAGATTTAATAGTACTAAGAAGAGCTTCTTTGTTTTCCGCTATCAAAATAAATATAGCGTATTCTGGTGGTTCTTCTATTGTTTTTAAAATAGCATTCTGAGCTTCTTCACTCATAAGTTCTGCATTTTCTATTACATATATTTTATAATCTGAGAGAGGTTTTTCGTAGACATCCTCTTTCATTTTTCTTATTTTTTCTATTTTTATTCTGTGTGCGCCCTCTTCTTTAGCTATTACATTGAAATCTGGGCTATTTTCTGGAGATACTCCTATAAGTATTTTGGCAAATTCTCTAGCAAAAGTCTTTTTACCAATACCTTTTATTCCTTCAAATATATACGCATTATTTAGCATATTTTTATCTATGGCATTTGT
>URRU01000011.1 GCA_900550335.1 uncultured Clostridium sp.
TTTCAAAGCAAACTGAATAAACTATATCCATTTTTGCTTCGTCCATTTTTATAAGTGCATCAAAAAGATTTGATGCTACTTCATCATAATCTTTACCTAAATCTACAATATAATCGCATTCAAATTTATCTATATCTTTGCTCATGCACATTATTCCTGTTTTTTTATTTTCTGCATGATTTTTTTTAGATAATTCATTCATTTTTACAATTACATTATTTTCTTCACCTTTTACTATATATACCTGTGCATTTGGTGAGTAGTGTTTATACTTCATACCTGGAGCCTTTGCCTTTATATTATCTTCTTTTTTGCTTAAAGACGGATCTATACTAACATCTCCAAGTACTTCTTCAAGCATTTCTTTTGTAATACTTCCAGGTCTAAGTATCATAGGTTTATCTTCACTAAAATCTACAACTGTAGACTCTAATCCAAAATCGCAGTCTCCACCCATAATTATTCCAGAAACCCTTCCACTCATCTCTTTAACAACATGTTCCGCCTTTGTTGGTGATGGTCTACCAGATATATTAGCTGATGGTGCAGCTATTTGAGTTTTAGATTCTCTTATAAGTGCATTAGCAATTTTGTTTGAAGGCATTCTAATTGCTACTGTTGAAAGTCCTCCACTGGTAACATTTGGAACAATTTCCTTCTTCTTAAGTATTATAGTAAGTGGACCCGGCCAAAATTCATCCATAGCTTTTCTAGCTTTTTCACCTACTTCTAAAGCTATCTTATCAACTTCTTCAACATCCGCTATATGAACTATAAGGGGGTTATCACTTGGACGCCCTTTAGCTTCATATATTTTTTTAGTTGCATTTTCGTCCATTGCATTTGCACCTAATCCATATACTGTCTCAGTTGGAAATATAACAGTTTCTCCATTTCTAATTTTCTCGGCCATTTCTTTGATTATATCTATATCTATATTATTTTCATCTATTTTCTTTATAACTGTTTCCATAAATCCACCAACTCTCTATTGAATATTTTTCTATAATCTAGTTATAAATAATATACAATATTTTCTATAACTAGACTATAGATTTCACTATTAATACATACTTTTTAAGCTATAGATTTTACTATCATGATTCCACATATTACCCCTATTATAGTATAAATACTCTTAGATTCTGGAATCATCTCGTCCATAACTACATACAACATCATACCTGTTGCGATAGAAAGTAGTACTCCTGTAATTGCAGAAAAAATTTCTCCAAAACTAGAACCTATAAAACACCCGATAGCTATTGGAAGTCCAGCTATCATAGACATTATAACAGCTCTTTTACCACTTGCTTTATTGCATATAAATCCAAGTGCAAGTGCCAATCCTTCTGGTAAATTATGCATACCTATTGCAGCTGCCATAGCAATTCCCCGTTTTGGTTCTGCTAAAAAGGTAGTACCTATTGCAAGTCCTTCTGGTAAATTATGCATTATTATACTCATAAGCATTAAATATCCAGATGAATTTTCTCCATTGATTTTAACTCTTTCCTTAAGAATTTTTGTAACTAAAGCCCCTAAGAGTATCAATATAACCGCGTACAAAATCCCTATGCTTTCAATAGCCTCCTCAACCAAATCAAACATAACCAGTGAAAGCATTATTCCTCCAGATAATCCCATAAAAAAGCTCATATATTTTGAAGCTTTTTCATTGAATAATACAGCAAGAACTCCTCCTATTCCTGTACCAATTACTCCTACAATTAAACCAATTAGAGTGATTTTTAAAATCAAAATCCCTGCGCCTCCTCTATTTTCTCTAAACACAATTAAAAAGTATTTAAAAAAGTGTCTTATCCTCGAATTCAATTCAATAATAAGACACTTTCTCATTCATTTTTATACTAAATCTAATCTATGATAATTCTACTTTAAATTAGTTTATAGCAGTCATTTTTTCAGTCTGGTCAACTGTTATTAAAGCATCTATCATTTCATCTATGTCACCATCAAGGAATGAATCTAATTTGTATAGAGTAAGATTTATTCTGTGGTCACTTATTCTTCCCTGAGGGAAGTTGTAAGTTCTTATTCTTTCAGATCTATCTCCTGTACCAACCTGGCTCTTTCTTTCTGCTGATATTTCTTTCTGCTGATCTGCAAGAGCTCTATCGTATAATCTAGCTTTTAAAACTTTCATAGCTTTTTCTTTATTTTTAAGCTGTGATTTTTCGTCCTGACATGATACAACTTCTCCTGTTGGAAGATGTGTTATTCTTACTGCAGAGTCAGTAGTATTGACACACTGTCCACCGTTTCCAGAAGCTCTGAAAACGTCTATTCTTATATCATTGTCATTTATTTCTACTTCAACATCTTCTACCTCTGGTAATACGGCAACTGTAGCTGTAGAAGTATGTATTCTTCCTCCTGATTCAGTAGAAGGTATTCTCTGAACTCTATGAACTCCTGATTCATATTTTAATCTAGAATATGCACCTTTACCTTTTATCATGAATGAAACCTCTTTGTATCCACCAACACCAGTTTCATTTGAACTTAGCATAGATACTTTCCATCCTTTTCTTTCTGCATATCTTGAGTACATTCTTAATAAGTCTCCTGCGAATAGAGCTGCTTCGTCTCCACCAGCTCCACCTCTTATTTCGACTATAACGTTCTTTTCATCGTTAGGGTCCTTTGGTACAAGAAGTAGTTTTAATTCTTCTTCTAATGGTTCTACCTGACTTTCCATATCAGATAATTCCATTTTAGCTAATTCTCTTAATTCTTCATCTGATTCTTCCTGAAGTATTTCTTTTGATTCAGCTATAGCGTCTAATACAGCTTTATATTCTCTGTATTTCATTATGATTGGCTCTAAATCTGCATGTTCTTTCATGTATTTCTGCCAAACTTTCTGATCGTTTATTATTTCTGGATCAGATATTTTTTCTGTTAAATCTTTATATGTATCTTCTAATACACCTAGTTTTTTAAGCATTTATATATTCACCTCGTCAATTATTCTCGTATTCCGTCAATTTATCATTATATCATAGTTTTGTGCCTATAACAACTCTATCAATACCTGGTAAATCCTTCTTTGTATATATTTTTTCGTATCCATAACTTTTCATTATATTAGAAACATCTTCTGCCTGGTCATGTCCTACTTCATAGGCAAGTATTCCACCTTTTTTTAAATATTTTACAGACCCTTCAGTTATACTTCTATAAAAGTTTAATCCATCATCTCCACCTTCTAAGGCGTTATATGGCTCGTAGTCCTTAACCTGTGTGTGAAGTGTAGGTATTACATCTTTTCTTATGTATGGAGGGTTAGATACAATTATATCTAGTACTTCTCCTTCTCCTTCCAGTGAAGAAAATACATCTGATTTTATAAATTCAGTTCTATCATCTACTCCATTAGATTTTGCATTTTTAGCACCTATTTCAAGTGCTATATCAGATATATCAAATGATTTTACAAAACTATTCTTTATATAATACGCTAGACCAACTGTTATAGCCCCAGATCCCGTTCCTATATCTAGTATATCTATTCTATCTTTTTCTTTGTATTCTTTTACTGAGCAGATGTTTATAATCTCATCTACCAAAGTTTCAGTATCCGGTCTAGGAATTAAGACACCTTCCTGTACATAAAAATCAAGTCCCATAAATTCCCTATTTCCCACTATATATGCAACAGGTCTACCTGATTTTCTGTCCTCTGCCATTTTTTCAAATTCAGTTAATTTATCCTCGTCTATTTCTTTATTCAGATTCATGTGTAGATATAATTTATCGACATCTCCAAGAACTTTCATAAGCATTACTTCGACATCTAATCTTGGGCTATCACTTATATCCGCAAACTCATCTGTATATTTTATAATAATATCTCTTATCGTCATCGAATCACCTTTTTAAATTTTTTGTATACATATTTCTATTTATATAATATATGCTTTTATAACACAGCCTTTAATGAAGCAATTGCAACTTCTAGTTGTTCATCATCTGGCTCTTTTGTAGTTAAATACTGTAACATCATACCAGGATAAGCTATCATTCTTGTTAAAGCATTATCGTATTTCCCAAGTATTCTTATTATTTCATAAGCTATTCCAGCTACTACAGGTATACACACTATTCTCATAAGTATTCTCATAAGTGGGTTTGGCCATCCAAAGAAGGCAAATAGTATTATAGAAGTAGCCATTACTATAAATAAGAAGTTTGTCCCACATCTAGGATGTAGTCTTTTAAATTCTCTAGCATTTTCTACTGTAAGCTCTTTTCCACTTTCATAACAGTGTATACTTTTGTGCTCTGCTCCATGATACTGATATACCCTTTCTATATCTTTATTTTTAGATATAGCGTAAATATAAGCAAATAGTATTAAAATCCTTATAACCCCTTCTATAAGGTTAAGTACAACATCATTATTAATAAATTTAGCAAAAAATCCACCAGCAAATGTTGGAAGCATTACAAACAGTCCAACAGATAATATCACTGCTATTACCATAGATACCATTATTAAAACATCATTTGCCTTATCTCCAAACATTTTTTTAATAAATCTATCTATAGCATCTTCTTCCTCTTCTCCTGTTTCTTCCATATAAATATCAGAAGAATAATTTAAACTCTTCATACCATCTATCATAGTTTCAAAAAGTATGAACATCCCCCTTAAAAAAGGTATTTTATCTATATGTTTATTTTTAACCCAACTGTTTATTCTCTCTGTTTTTACTTTTATTTCTCCGTCTGGTGTTCTAACTGCTACAGCTTTCTTTTTATCGCCTTGCATCATGACACCTTCAATTACTGCCTGTCCGCCTACTGCTTTATAAGACATGAAATCCCCCCTTTTATAATATATCTTAATGTATTATAACATAAGTTATTTTATTTTTTATTATTTTTGTATTTTAAATTATAACACAAATAAAAAAGGCAGATGTTTATATATCTTCAATATAAATTGAAAACATATAAACACCTGCCTTATAATAGCTAATGTGTCTATTTTTCTTATTCCATGTTGAATCTTTTTTTGAATTTGTCGATTCTTCCACCTTTTTCTATGTTTTTCTGTTTTCCAGTGTAGAATGGGTGGCATTCTGAACATATTTCAACTCTTATTTCGTCCTTAGTTGATCCAGCTATGAAAGTGTTTCCACATGCACATCTAACTTCAACTGGTTTGTAGTTTGGCTGTATATCTTTTTTCATTTGTTTCACCTCTTTCTTTATTTTTAATAAGTATGTAAACTTGTCTTTTACAATATCAACTACATCATTATATCACAATTAAACAAACGATTCAAGAAGATTTTATAATGACTTTAACATACTTATGAATTCACTATTATTTTTTGTTCTTTTTAGCAATTCTAACACTTTATCTGTAACTTCTAGCACAGATTCATTGCTCATTTGTCTTCTCAGTGTCCATAGAGTAGATTTTTCTTCTTCTGTAAGAAGTAAATCTTCTCTTCTAGTTCCTGATTTGTATATATCCACTGCTGGGAATATTCTTTTTTCAGCTAGTTTTCTATCAAGATGAAGCTCCATATTACCAGTTCCTTTAAACTCTTCATATATTACATCATCCATTCTAGACCCTGTTTCAACAAGTGCAGTTCCAAGTATTGTTAAAGAACCTCCCTGTCTTATATTTCTAGCTGCACCAAAGAACTTTTTAGGCCCATGAAGCGCACCAGGATCTAACCCTCCTGAAAGTGTTCTTCCTGTTGGAGAAATAGTTAGGTTGTAAGCTCTAGCTAATCTAGTGATACTATCTAATAATATCACAACATCCTTACCATGTTCAACTAATCTTTCCGCTCTATTAAGTACCATTTCTGCAACTTTAACATGATGGCTTGCTACCTGGTCAAATGTAGAATAAATTACATCCCCTTCTATAGACTCTCTCATGTCTGTTACTTCCTCTGGTCTTTCATCAATTAAAAGAACTATTAGCTCAACGTCTGGATGATTTTTAGTTATGCTATTAGCTATACTCTTTAAAAGCATTGTTTTACCAGCTTTAGGTGGCGCAACTATTAATCCTCTTTGACCTTTTCCTATTGGAGATATAAGATCTATAAGTCTAGTAGCTATATTATTCTGTGTAGTTTCAAGAGTAAGTTTTTCTTCAGGATAAATCGGTGTAAGTAATTCGAAGTTTCTTCTTCTTATAGATGTTTCAGGATTTTCATCATTTACTTTTTTTACATATATAAGCGCTCTAAATTTTTCTCCACTCTTAGGGCTTCTTGTTATACCCATTATTTTATCCCCTGTCTTTAGATTAAATCTTCTTATCTGTGATGGAGATACATAAACATCATTTTCTGTAGATAAATAATTAGATCCTCTTAAAAATCCAAATCCATCTGGTAATATTTCTAAAACTCCCTCTGCATCTTCTTTGTCCTCTTCAGGAGTTCTATAGTCTTCTTTTGACTTTGCATCTAGGTTTTTATTGTCTTTATTGTTTTGTCTTTGATAGTTATTATTATTTTTTTGATTTTTGTTATTTTCTTCAACACCGTTTGTATTTTTTTCTAAATTTATACATTCAATGCTTTCATTTTTAGAGCCTTCTTCTCTAACTTTTTCTAGAATTTTTTCTATTAGCTCTATTTTTTTATATTTTGTAACTGATTTTATTCCCATTTCCTTAGCAGTTTCTCTAAGCTCATTTAGAGTTTTTGATTCTAGCTGCATATTTATACTCAATCTTAAAACCTCCTATTCAATAGCTACTATAATCCAGCTATTAAAGATAAAAGTACTGTTATACTAGTAAGTACCATTACTCCAGCGGCACCTATTGCTATTACTTTTGTCATCATCTTTTGTTTTTTTGCCAATATTATCACCTTTTATTTCTAAAATTAATAAATTATATTTTAATTTATATAATTATTTATTAGTATTTGTTTTTACCACTTTTTTAGGTTCTTCATCATGTTTTTTGCACACTTTTCTTAAATAATCAAGGAATCCATCTTTTAATTCTTCTCTTTTTAGTGCAAAATCTACAGTTGCCTCAAGGAATCCTAATTTATCACCTACATCATATCTTTTTCCTTCAAAATCATACGCATACATAGCTTCTTTTTTAGATAATTCTTTTAAAGCGTCTGTAAGCTGTATTTCATCACCTTTTCCTGGTGGTAAATCTGAAAGTATATCGAATATTTCTGGTGTTATTATATATCTACCTAGTATAGCTAAGTTAGATGGAGCTTTGTCAGCATCAGGTTTTTCAACAAGGTCTTTAACTTTGTAAACTCTATCCTCTATAAATTTAGCATCTATTATACCATATTTATTTGTATCTTCCTTAGCAACTTTCTGTACTCCTAATATAGTAGTTCTATACTCATCGTAAGCATCCATAAGCTGTTTTAAACATGGTTCGTTATTGTCTACTATATCATCTCCTAGCATTACAGCAAAAGGTTCATCACCGATAAAGTGTCTAGCACAGTATACAGCATCTCCAAGACCTTTTGGTTCTTTCTGTCTTATGTAGTGTATATTTATCATATTAGATATATTCTGAACGATTTCTAGTAATTCTGTCTTTCCTTTGTGTTCAAGCTCTAATTCAAGTTCAACAGATTTGTCAAAGTGATCCTCTATTGATTTTTTATTTCTTCCTGTTATTATAAGAATTTCTTCTATTCCAGAAGCCACAGCTTCTTCTATTATATACTGTAAAGTTGGTTTATCAACTATTGGTAACATTTCTTTCGGCTGTGCTTTTGTTGCAGGAAGGAATCTTGTACCAAGACCCGCTGCTGGTATAACAGCTTTTCTTACTTTTTTCTGCATATTCTTATCCTCCATTGATAAATAGTGTCTATTTAAAATATCCTATAAAGTATCATTGTATATTTTAACACTGATATACTTATTTTGCCATCTTATATGCGTTTTTTTATTAAAAATTCATATTTTCTTAATAACATAGATTTATTTTTCTTTTTTTTAGAATATCTATAAATATACAAATAAATCCATATTATATAGTATATTATTTATACAATATACCTTAATTATATTATCTTATATATAATAATACATATTATATATTATCCACAAAACAATCAACATATCCACATGTTATTTTTACTAATATTCCTCTATTTTTTGAGGCTTAATTATTTACTTTACCCAAAATTTCTTTTTTAAAACATATTTTATCAACATTTTTTATACTTTTATCAACATTTTATCAAGAGATTTATACACATTTTGTTGATAACTTTTAACTTATCAACCATTTATTAACAGTTTATCGCTTATTAAGTATATCATTTATAATATACTTGAATACGCAATACCCTCTAGGTTATCATACTCACTTACTACAACCTCTTTTTTTGATAGATTGTCCATTATACATATTAAAATTTCTGTTCCAGCAGCTATTATATCTGCCCTTTTAGGTTGTAGTCCGTTTATATGCTTTCTTTCCTCATCAGAACAACTAACAAATTTATCCATCATTTTCTGTACTTCTTCTCTAGTTATTACACTTCCATGTACTTTCTCCATAGAATATACTTCTAGATTTTGATTTACAGCAGAAAGAGATGTTATAGTTCCACCTATTCCACAAACACATTCTATTTCTTTTTCATTAAGATATGATACTATATCTTTTATTTGCTCGTTTATAAACTCCCTCATATCAGAAAAAGCTGAATCACTATAACCTTCAGATAAGTATTTTTCTGTAAGTCTAAGCGCTCCTATGTTTATACTTACATTTCTTTCTATTCCTTCTTTATTTCCAAATATAAACTCTGTAGATCCCCCGCCTATATCTATAACTAAAATATCGCCTTCTTTGTCTATTCCATTTGTAACACCAGAAAATCCAAGCTTAGCTTCTATTTCACCGTCTACAACATTTACATCTATTCCGGCTTCATCCTTAGATCTTTTTATAAACTCACTTCTATTTTTGCTATCTCTAAGTGCAGAAGTTCCCATGCAATAAATTTTTTCACATCCGTAATCTAAACATTTATCGTGGTATTCTTTTAGTGCATTTATATTTCTTTCCATAGCTTCTTCAGTTATAAAGCCATTTTCATCGACACCTTGGCCTATTCTAGTAGTATTAACATATTTTTTTCTGTTAGTAAGCTTATTGTCTATTAAATCTGTAGTAAGAAGTCTCATAGAATTTGTTCCTATGTCTATAGCACCTATTTTCAATTTTCTTCCCCCTTACAAATTAATTAATCTGCTCGTAAAGCTCTTTAGCATCATTCTTTAAAACATGTTCTCTTATTTCATTTATTTTAAATTTCATTACCTTTTCGCCAAATGTTATTTCTAATTCATCTCCTATATTTACTTCACTAGATGATTTAGCTACTTTTCCATTTATTTTAACTATTCCTTTATCACAGGCTTCTTTAGCTACTGTTCTTCTTTTTATTATTCTAGAAACTTTAAGAAATTTGTCTAATCTCATTTTATCAATCTCCTCGTCTATATAAATTTAAATACGATACTACTTGTATAGCATTTAATAATTTAAAAATCAATTTGTTTTTTATTTTTCCGTATACGCAAAAAGTGCAGCAGAAGCTGCACTTTCTATTATAATTGCGTATTATTATGCATTAACTTTATCTTTTAATCCTTTTCCAGCTTTGAATACTGGAGCTTTAGAAGCTGGTATATCTATAACTTCTTCTGGGTTTCTTGGGTTTCTTCCCTGTCTAGCGGCTCTATCTCTAGTTTCGAAAGTTCCGAATCCTACTAACTGTACTTTTTCCCCTGAAACTAATGCTTCTTCAACAGATTCCATAAAAGCATTTAATGCTGCTTCTGCTTCCTTTTTAGTTAACTCACTTTTTTCTGCCATTTTTGATACTAATTCAGCTTTATTCACAGTATCTACCTCCTAAGTTTATTTATATATTCATCGTTCTCCTAGTATCTTAATTATATTCCTTCTAGGATTCGATTTTTATACTACCTCAAATCAAAGGCTATTCTATAATAATAACGTAGCTACCTTGTAATTGCAATAGATAGACGCTTTATTAATCTATTTTTTTATAATTATTTGTTGGTAGATTATTATAAATCTACTTTATTTTTACTTTTTATTGTATTATCTTTCTAATTCCTTTGCCTGATCCCAAAACTTATCCATTTCTTCAAGAGACATTTCATCAAAAGTCTTACCAGATTCTATTATTTTTTCCTCTACAAATCCAAATCTATTAACAAATTTATCAGTTGTAGTATTTAAAGCCTCTGTTGTATCGACATCAAGGAATCTTGCAAGATTAACTATTGAGAATAATAAATCTCCCAATTCTTCCTTTATGTATTGTATCTTTATTCTATGGTATTCGTCAAGCAATTCGGCATTTTCTTCTCTGATTTTTTCTAAAACATACTCTTTATTTTCTATATCGTCAACTGAATTTATACATTCTGATATTTCTTTAAGCTTTTCAGGGTATTCATCTGCAACAAATCCTTCAAAATCAAGTTCATACGCTTCTCTTACTTCTTCGTATTCCTCTTCAACCTTAGAAAATACATCGTATATATCATCCCAATCAAAGCCAACTAAGGCAGCTTTATGCTGTACTTTTTCAGCTTTCATCAATGCTGGAAGGTAAACAGGTATTCTTTTTATTCCCTCTGTAATTGTACTTTCGCCTTTTTCTTTTTTCTTTATTTCTTCCCAAGTTTTTTCAAACTCTTCTCTATTTATATTTGCATCACCAAATATATGCGGATGTCTTGTTATAAGCTTAGTACAGATTCCATTAGCAACTTCGCCTAGGTCAAACATTCCCTCTTCCTTACCAATCTGACAGTGGAATATTACCTGAAGAAGTACATCACCTAATTCTTCTATCATCTCATCTATATCGTCATTTTCGATTGCATTATAAAGTTCATAAGCTTCTTCAATAACAGAATTCTTTAGAGATTCATGAGTCTGTTTCTTA
Organism: uncultured Clostridium sp.; assembly: GCA_900550335.1. Classification (GTDB taxonomy): domain Bacteria; phylum Bacillota; class Clostridia; order Peptostreptococcales; family Peptostreptococcaceae; genus Peptacetobacter. Next base: position 11,004 of record URRU01000011.1, read on the forward strand.
TCCCAATCACATCCATCTGGAGCTCTTAATTTGTCCATTATAAGCTCTAAATCGTGAACTGTATTATATTTTTTATTTTCTACCTTAGGAACATAAAGGCTTGTTAAGTAATCAAATTCATTTTCAGCCCAGTCTAACTCACAAAGTCTAACTTTTTTAATGAATTCTTCTCCCTTTATTCCAGCTCCTCTTACAATATAAACCTCTTGTTCATCGTCGTATCTATCCATGAGATATAGCTTAACTTCTGAAGCTATAAACTCATCGTATACCTGAGTAACTATTAGATTTATGTCAGTATCTATATAAGATGTCTGCATTTCAAATGCATCTACTAATCTAAATCCGTTTGAAGGGTCAAATGCTAAGGCTTCAAACATAGCATCTACAAAACTCATTGAAGCCACAACATCTACATCTATATTATTTTCTTTAGCTAATTTTTCAATCATATCTACTGTCTTTTCAGCAACTCTAGGATGCCCTGGGACAGCATATACTACATCTTCACCTTTACCTTCTTCAACTATAAACTCTGATATTTTTCTATATACATCGTCAAAATCGTCGTTTTCATTGTAAAAATGGTCTAGTGATTCAAATTTTGTTAATTTTTCAAGGTCTTTTACTACAGGATGTTTCTCTGTTCTTAAAAATACTTTTTTAGAATTTTTAAGAGCTTCTATTGCACCATAACTTATTAAAGATAAATCTCCAGGCCCTAAACCAACTATCTTTATCATAATCTACCACCCTTTATAAATTTATAATCGTTTTATTTTATAAGTCTAACTTTTTTAAGTAATTTATATATTTTATCGCCTTTAGGCATAGTTTTTATTTCTTCCTCTGTTATTGCCCCAATTCCTAAAAGAACTACAACATATACTACAGCACCTACTATTATAGATAATAGTGTAGCTATTGTATTTCCTAACATTGGAGATGTTACAAAGTATGCTAACTTAACAGCTGCAAACATTGATATAACAGTTATTAAAGGTTTTATTATGAATTCTCTCTTAGAGAATTTTACGCCCATTGCTTTTTTAACGAAAGCTATATTTATTATAGCTGCAACTGTATATGCAGTTACTGTACCTATTGCAGATCCAAGTACGTTTATTGAAGGTATTGCAGTTAATGTATAACTTATAGTTATTTTAAATGTCATACCAACTATTAAAGCTATAACTGGAACTATAGCTTTACCCATTCCCTGAAGTATTCCTGTTAATGTCTGTATTAATCCAAGGAATATTACACAAGGAGTAAGTGTAAATAGTATTGTACCTACTGTTGCAGGCTCTGCTGGGAATAATAATTTCATTATTGGTCCAGCAAGTGAAGCCATACCAAATGCACATGGTAATACTATTATTAAAGTAACTTTTACAGCACTTAGTGTATCTTTTCTAGCTTTTTCCTTGTTTCCTAATGCATAAGCCTGAGATATAGATGGAACTAAACTCATACTCATAGCAGTAGTTATAACTGCTGGAAGGTTTATTATAGACATAGCCATACCTGTAAGCTGACCAAACATAGAGTTTGCTTCTTTTAGGCTATATCCAGCAACAATTAATCTTCTTATAACTATACCGTTGTCTACCATATTTACAAGTGGCATAACTGATGCCCCTATAGTTATTGGAATTGCAACAGCTAATAAGTTTTTAAATATTCTACTAAAGCTTTCTTCTTCAAATCTTTTACTTTTTTCTAATCTTTCTCTTCTGTCTTTAGCACCTCTTGCAAATGCAGCAAGTAAGTAAATTATTGATGCTAAAGCCCCTATAGCTGCCCCAGATATTGCACCTGCTGCCCCCATAGTTGGCCCAGCTGATTTCATAAGCATATAAGCTAGTCCTAAACCTAGAACAACTCTAAATATCTGTTCTACTATCTGAGATATGGCAATCTTAGTCATATCTTTCTGACCCTGGAAATATCCTCTATACGCTGACATAAGAGGTACTATTATTAAGGCTGGAGCTATGGCTCTCATTGAATTTAGTGCGTCTGGATTTTTTATAAATTTAGTAACTATCCATTCCGCGCCGAAGAAGAATATACAGAACGAAATTATACCAGTTATGAAAAGCACCTTGCTAGATACCTTAAATACCTTGTTCGCTCCTCTTTCATCTCCTATCGCTAACTTTTCAGAAACTAGTTTAGCAACCGCAGTTGGGAACCCTGCTGTAGCTAGCGTTAAAAATAATGTATATACTGGATAGGCAGACTGATAATACCCCATCCCTGTCGATCCTATCATATTTCCTAGAGGTATTCTGAAGAATGCACCGATTATTTTAACGGCAACACCAGCTATCCCTAGAATAAGTGCTCCTTTCAAGAAAGAGTCTTTAGTTTTATCTTTACTCATAATTTTCCTCCATCTTTATTTTATATAACAGATTTTACTATACCATATTTCAAGTTAAATATTCAAGTTTACGCATTAATTTCTTTGAATTTCTAACGTTCTCAGAGTTTTCTAAAACATTTTTTATTTAATTTTTTACAAAAAAATAAACTGTTTTCTCAATTTTTTTATCAAGAAAACAGTTTATATTGTGTTTTAAAAAATTATTCTTCTTAAATTATATTATTTTTCTACAAATTCTGCAGATTCTATTACTTTATCAAATTTTTCTATTTTAGCTTTTTTCTGAAGTGCTGCTATTTTTTCACCATATTTATTTTTTATTATCTCTTCTTTTATACCTTCTTTAGCTTCTTCAAAGCTAGTAGTTTCTTTTATTCTATCTGTTACCTTTATTATATGGTATCCAAAATCAGTTTTTACAAGGTCTGATATTTCTCCTGGCTCCATACCAAATGCCGCTGCTTCAAACTCTGGAACCATCATACCTTTTCCAAATGCTCCTAAAGCTCCACCCTGTGCAGCACTACCTGGGTCATCAGAATATTTTTTAGCAAGTTCTGCAAAATCTCCACCAGCTTTTACTTCTTTTAAAACTTTTTCAGCCTTAGCTTTAGCTTTTTTCTGGTCTGCTTCTGGAAGAGGTTTATTCTGGTCATCCGTAGTTTTTATAAGTATGTGAGATGCTTCAACTTCATCTTTTTTGTACTCGTCTATATGTTCATCATAGTATTTTTTCATTTCAGTATCTGTAACTTTTTCTTCTTTATAGAATTTTTCCTGAGATTTCTGTATTAATAAACTTAATTTAGCCTGTTCTTTTAAGAATTCATCAGTTACACCTAGCTCTTCAGCTGCTCCTTTTAAATCTTCATTTGAATTAACAAAAGTTTTTAAATCGTTATAAGAAGCCTGTATTTCTTTATCTGTTGGCTTTAATCCTTCTTTTTCTGCATCCTGAGCTAGAACTTCTGCATTTATCATCTGATCTAGTACTAATCTTTTATATTTATCTTTGTATGAAACTCCTGTCTGGTCTTTTTCTTCCCACTTATCAGCTCCACCTATATTAGATTCAACAGAATCTTTGTTCATTTTTAGCATGAATTCATACTGACCTAAAGTTATTTTTTTCCCATTTACATCTGCAACAGCTTCATTTAAGTCTTTCTGCTTACAAGCAACTAAAGATAAACTCATTAGCCCTGCAAGTACAACCGTCATCAATTTTTTCAAATCGACACCCCTTTTCTAATTTAATTTTAGTTAATCATCATACATCTATATCTTATCATGTAGTGATTTTTATTGCTACTTATCTTTATTTTTTCTCTTCGTCTTCTTTTTCAAATTTTTCCACATATTCTTCTAACAATTCTTGTATTTCTTCAACAACCTTATATCCAACCTTAGATTTTACTCTATATCTCATGTAAGGGTTTAAGAATACTTCATTCTTAATTTGATATACTTTTTCGATTTTAAGTTTTTTACAAAGAGATTTTATATACGCTATAGATAATAGTGTCTGAGTAGGTCTTGGTATATCAGAGAATCTATCCTCTAATTCTTCCTGAACCTCGTACATATCTTCTTTGCTGTCGATTGAAGCAATTTTTTTGTACATTTCAATCTTAGCCATTTCATCTTCTATATATCTATCTGGTATATATGCATCAACAGGAAGGTCTATTTCTACATCTACCTCTACTATTTCAGGCTCGCCCTTAATTTTTCTAATAGCTTCGTTTAGCATCTTAACATATAAATCGTAACCTATTACAGCCATGTGTCCATGCTGCTGAGCACCTAAGACATCTCCAGCACCTCTTATCTCAAGGTCACGCATAGCTATCTTAAATCCAGATCCAAACTCTGTAAATTCTTTTATAGCTTTTAATCTCTTCTCTGCTATTTCACTAAGGCTCTTATTTCTCTCGTACATCAAGAACGCATATCCCTGTCTAGTACTTCTACCAACACGACCTCTAAGCTGATAAAGCTGAGCAAGTCCCATCTTATCTGCATCGTAAATTATCATTGTATTAGCATTTGCAATATCCATACCCGTTTCTATTATAGTAGTACATACAAGCACATCAAATTCCTTCTGCATAAATGCTATTATAATATCTTCAAGGGTTTTTGAGCTCATTCTACCATGTGCAACAGCAACTCTAGCATCTGGAACTAATTTTCTAACCTTGTCTGCAATTCCTTCTATTCCCTCTACTCTATTGTAGACGAAGAATACCTGTCCACCCCTTGAGATTTCTTTTTCAATTTCATCCTGAATAATACTATCTCTAGCTTCTGTAACATAGGTTATTACTGGATGTCTTTCCTGTGGTGGCTCTTCTATTACAGTCATATCCCTTATTCCAGATAATGACATATGAAGAGTTCTCGGAATTGGTGTTGCAGATAGAGTAAGAACATCTACAGTATTTTTTACTTTCTTTAAAGTTTCTTTGTGCTTAACCCCAAATCTCTGCTCCTCATCTATTACAACAAGTCCAAGCTTTGGAAGCTCTATATCTTTAGAAATTATTCTGTGTGTACCTATAAGTACATCTACCATTCCTTTTTTAGCATCTTCTATGATTTTTTTCTGCTGTTTAGGAGTCTTAAATCTACTAAGAACCTCAACTCTTATTGGATAATCTGCAAATCTTTCACTAAATGTGTTGTAATGCTGCTGTGCAAGTATAGTCGTAGGAACAAGTACAGCAACCTGTTTTCCATCCATACAAGCCTTAAATGCAGCCCTTATAGCGACTTCTGTTTTTCCGTATCCAACATCTCCACAGATTAATCTATCCATAACTTTTGGAGATTCCATATCCTTTTTAGTATCTTTTATAGCTTTAAGCTGGTCATCTGTCTCCTGATATGGGAATTTATCCTCAAATTCCTTCTGCCAAACAGTATCTTTAGAGAATTTATATCCCTTGATTTTTTCCCTTTTAGCATATAGGTTGATAAGTTCCTCAGTCATATCCTCGATTTCTTTTCTAACCTTAGCCTTTGCCTTTGTCCATTCCTGTGTACCAAGTCTACTAAGTTTGACCTTCTCAGCCTCGGCTCCGATATATTTCTGAACCTTATCCATCTGGTCAATAGGCACATATAAATTATCTCCATCTCTATAGACTATCTTCATGTAGTCTTTCTTAATTCCGTCGACAGTTATCTGATCTATACCTGTATATCTACCTATACCGCTATTTTCGTGAACTACATAATCTCCAGGATTTAAGTCTAGGAATGAGTCTATTTTCTGTGCATTTGTATTTTTCTTTTTCTTCTTTTTAGATTTTAGTCCACTTCTCTGAACTCCAATCATTTCCTTGTCAGTTATAACAGTGAACTTAATATCTCTATACTGGAACCCTTCGCTAATTGCAGCTTCCATTATTATAGCTTGAGATGATTTTATCTCTGTATCTCTTTTTTTAGCTATCGAAGTTTCAACATCGTATTCAAATAGAGCTTCTTTTAATTTTTTTACTCTTTCTGAGCTGTTTACTGCAAGGATAATCTTATGCCCAGAATATTTTAATCTCTGAAGCTCATCTGCAAGAATATCTATCTTTCCATTAAATGATGGAACTTCTCTACTGTCAAAATTCAGTATTTCCTTTACATTAAATCCTTTAACAGCCTTTGGTAGTAGAGAGTTTATAACTATATTTCTATCTCCTATACAGTACTCTAAATCTATATAATTGTAGACTAAATTTCCCTGAGATTTTAGTGTAGTTCCTCTTTCCAAATTCATCTTATAACTGTCTTTAAATTCCTCAGCAAAATTCTCGCATCTTTCCTTCATTCTAGATATATCATTTATAAATACTATCGCATTTTTATCTAAGTATTCAAAAATACTCTTCTCTACATCTGGATAGAAGTAGTCTATATAGTTTTCTATTCCATCAAAGTACTCTTTTCTCTCAATTTTATCTATAACAGCTTCTACATCGTCGCTACACACTTTTCCTCTATCTTTTTTCATCCTAGAAACTGTCTCTTCAACATTTTCAGGGTATATAAATTCCCTAGAAGGGGTAAGTATAAACGATTTCAGCTTATCTATAGATTTCTGAGAAAATACATCAAAAGTTCTTATTGAGTCGATTTCATCATCAAAGAACTCAATTCTTATAGGGTTTTCATATTCAAGTGAGAATATATCAACAATTCCACCTCTAACACTGAACTGTCCAAACCCCTCTACCTTTGACACTCTCTCATATCCTAACGAAACAAGCTTTGAAGATAGCTCTTCTATATCTACTATATCCCCTACCTTGTATTTAAAAGTGTTATCTAATAATACATCTTTAGGTAAGTACTTTCTAAGTACCGCATCTGCAGTTGTAACTAGTATTAACTTTTCTTTTTTTGCTAGTTTAAGCAGTGTCTTTATTCTTTTTGCTTCCTGCTTTCTATCTTTGGCATCTAAGTAATAAAATCTTATCTCATCTGAAGTTAAAAGCTCTACCTTATCCTTAACGTAGAATTTTAAATCTTCGTAAATCTTTCTCGCTTCATATTCAGTCGAACCTATAAAAATAATAGGCCTTGAAAGATCCTTGAATAGAGATGAAGATATGTGAGCTTTTTGAGCTTGATTTAACCCATTTAAAAGCAGACATCTTCCCTCTACATCAAGTTTTTCTTTAAGTTTTATATATTCCTTTGAATTCTGAAGCGGATTAAAAAATATATCTCCCATTTTCCTTCGCTCCTTTAATTCTCTATATTCTATATTAAATTATTTTCCTTAACTCTAGCTTATTAAGCTATATATTTATAAAAAATTTACTACTCAACTTTAAAATTGATATTTAACTTTAAATAAATTTATTATCCGTTGTATTTATTCATAGACATGTCGATTCCTTCTCTTATCATAGAATCTATAGCTTTTGCAGTTTTTTCAAACCCTTCGTTCATAGCTTCGTCCTGTTCTTTTGGCACTCTTGAAAGAACGAAATCAGCTAAATCTCTTCCTTTATCTGGCTTTCCAACACCTACTCTAAATCTTGGGAAATCTTTAGTTCCTAAGCACTGAGTTATAGATCTCATACCATTGTGTGTACCAGGGCTTCCTTTTTTTCTTATTCTAAGTTTTCCTACATCTAAATCTATATCATCGTATATCACTATTAATTTATCTAAATCAGGTTTATAGAACTGATAAAGGCTAACTACAGACTCCCCACTTAAATTCATATAAGTTGTAGGTTTTACAAGAACAACCTTCTCTGTCCCAACTCTTCCTTCTCCTATTAAAGCCTTGTGTTTTATCTTTGTAACACTTATTCCGTATTCATCTGCTAATCTGTCTATTACTTCAAATCCTGCATTGTGTCTAGTCTTTGCGTATTTCTGACCAGGATTTCCAAGTCCTACTATTATATACATTTTTTCTCTCCTTTTTTTAATTAATTATTCAATTTAATTTTGCGATTAGTCTAATTTATTTTTATATTATCCTAAATTATTTTCTCAATTATATCGAGGTAGCACCTTAATATATCAAATCCGAGAATATTCAATATAGCTGCAATAATTATATATGGAGCAAAAGCAATTTTTTTATCCCTGTTTCCACATATAAATCTTATAATCAAAAAGATTGCAGAAACAAGAAAAGAGCCCGGTATCAACGATAACGAACTTTCAAATCCAATAGTCATAGCACAAAGAGCATACACACCTATATCTCCCGTACCCATCATATTGGTCGCCTTTACTATTAAATATGAAACCAAAGCACATAGCAATCCTGCCAACACACTATCTACTAAGATTTCAACATTTCCATTTACAATTTTAACTACACTCTGAATTATTATACCACTAAAAACAAGAATATCATACACATACATTGTATAATAATCTATTAAACTTATAATAATTGCTAAAACAAAAAATATAAAATAATTGATTCTATCCAAATTGTTTGGATAAATTTTTAAAATAGAGTTGATGTATGCAAATGTAGATATTATTAAGAATATAGTCAATTTTTTTATATTGATTTTTCTGTAATCCTCTTCTTCGATAAAAACTTTTACAACTTTTTGTACGATTGAAGTAATTATTATTGCAAATAAAAATGATAAAAATAAAATCTCAAACTTTTCTAAATCCATCTTTTAATTTTCTCTCCTTATATTTAATTTACTTTCCGTATTAATAAATATTTCTATCAATATTATTTACAATATATTTTCATTTAATACTTTTATTTTATATTTTATTATTTATTAAAATAATTATATCTCATTATATTTTTAATATATAATTTACTATCTTGTTTATTTTTTCATACAAATTACACTATATCTACATTATTATTTCATTTTTATTTATATTTTGTTACAAGATAATAGTAATTTTTTAGTATATTTATTTTGTAGTTACATAACATTTACAGAAATCGTTTTTTTGTTATTTTTATTTCAATCTATGCTATAATCATAAAAAATAAATTTCAAGGAGGATTTACACTATGAACCTTAAAAATAAAGAAATTGGTGATTATTTATGAAATTATTTTTAAAAGATGCTAATGATGTAAAATTAAATTCCCCTGATGAAATAAAAAAAATTACTAATTCTTTTATAGTATCTGTGATAATTTTATTTATTATTCTTCGTTTTATTTTTTCATATAATATTAATCTATTAATTGAAACTGTTTGGACATTCCAGAATAAA
>URRU01000012.1 GCA_900550335.1 uncultured Clostridium sp.
ACAATCCTCCTTTTTGGATTTATAAATATATAAATCCAAAAAGGAGGATTGTTTATGAGGCTAAAAATAAAAAACTGTAGCCTTTTATGTAATCAAGGAACAGCATCTTATAATGAAGATGCGGCTGGTATAACACCTTTTGGAATATGGGTACTTGATGGAGCAACAGGACTTAATGGTAAGAATATAGTGTCTGATGAGAGTGATGCTAGATGGTACTCTCAGTGGTGGAATAACTTTTTACATGAAAATATATACAGAAGTGATTCGTTAAAAGAAATTATGTTGGATGGAATAAGAAGTATAAAAGAAGAGTATAAAGAGCTTGTAGAAGGTAAAGATGTAAAAAAATTAGATTTACCGTCTAGCTCTATAGCGATAGTAAAATTCAGAGATGATATGATAGAGTATTTTCTTTTAGGCGATTGTTCTTTTTTCTATAATGATGGAGAAAGAAAAATTATAAAAGATAGAAGTATATGTCACCTTGATGATAAAGTATACGATGAAATGATGAGAATACCTAATTTAGATAAGCTATCATTTAATGAAATAAAAGCTAGGGTTATGAATACCATAATAGAAAATAGAATGAAAAAAAATACTAAAGATGGATATTGGATTTTAGATTTTAGTGAGGAAGCAATTGAAAATTCTATACATGGATATCTTCAGGTAGAGGATGAAATGAAGATAATGCTTGCTAGTGACGGATTTACATGTGCATCAGATAGATATGGGATTCTGAAAGAGGATGAATTAATATATATAGCTGAAAAAATGGGAATAGAGTATATTTTCAATCAGGTGAGAGAATTTGAGGAAGACGACTATAAGGCAATAAAAATGCCTAGATTTAAGGTTATGGACGACTCAACAGCTGTATATGTAGAGCTTTATAATAAAAAATAGTTTATAGAAGGAAAGGATTAGAAATGAGGATATTACACATAACTACCCAAAAACCTAATAGCACAGGAAGCGGAATATATATGTGTGGAATGATAAAGGGATTTGAAAAATTAGGATATGAGCAATCTGTTATAGCTGGAATTGATGTGGATGACAGCATAAAAGAATTGGAAGAACATTTTGGAGATACAAAATTCTATCCAGTTGTATATAATACAGATGAGTTAGATTTTAATGTAGTTGGAATGAGTGACTCTATGCCATATAAGAGTACTAGATATAGAGATATGGATTCTGAAATGGTAGAAAAGTTAAAAAAAGCATTTGAAAAGCAGATAAATAAGGCATTAGAAGAGTTTAAGCCTAATATTATAATCTGCCATCATTTATATCTGCTTACTGCATTTGTAAGAGAAATTGTAAAAGATAAGAATATAAAAATAGCTGCGGTATGTCATGGAACTTGCCTAAGACAGTTAAAAACAATACCTCTTGAAAGAGAGTATATAAAAGAAAATATAAGAAATTTAGATATGTTATTTGCACTTCATGAAGAACAGAGAAGAGATATAATGTCTGTATTCAATGTTGGAGAGGACAAGGTAAAGGTAATTGGAAGTGGATATAACGATAAAATATTTAAGGATAAAAATTACAACATAGAAAAAGATTATATAGAATTAGTATTTGCAGGAAAAATATGCAAATCAAAAGGACTTATACCATTTATAGATTGTTTAGATAGACTAGATTATAATGATGATTTTATCAAAGTTAGACTTGCGGGTACAGGAAGCGATAAAGAATCTTATGATGAAATTGTAGAAAAGGCAAATAATAGTAGATTTGATATAAAATTCCTTGGTAAATTAAATCAAAATGATTTAAGTGAGGAATTCAACAAAGCAGATATATTTGTTTTACCTTCATTCTATGAAGGACTACCTGTTGTTGTATTGGAAGCTATGGCATGCGGTACAGATGTAGTAGTAACTGATATACCGGGGGTTAAAGAGTGGATTGGAGAAAAAATAAATACATCTGGAAAAATAAAATACGTTGAACTTCCAAAAATGAAAGCTGTAGGTGTTCCTGCAGACGATGCAATAGAGCCATTTGAGGAAAGATTATCTGAAGCTTTAGATCAGATGATAAAAGAAAATTTAGATACTACAAATCACAAAAGATTTATAGATATGTCAGAAAAAACTTGGGATGGACTTGCAAAAAGAATGGAAGAAATGATAATAAAAACAAATTAGTATAACGTTTACAAATAAAATTTTAAGTTTGACCAATATGTGTTACAATTAAGTTAAATAAAAAAGAAAACTGACTTAAAACAGATTGGAGTGATGAGTTATGAAATGGAAAGACTATGCTGAGGATATAAAACTGTTTGAAGAATTAGATAAAACAGTTAAGCCACTTACAGAGGAGCAGAAAAATAAGAATATAAAAACTTTAACTACTTATTTTGCATCTGATGTACCAGCAAAAGTGTATAGCTCAAAAGTTGAATTAGAACCTATAGAAAAATTAAAAGCATTATTAGCTGCTTATCCGGTTAAAAAAATTACTCCGGAAATACTAGCTATGCTTGAAAATATTCTTCTTATAGAAAATGATATAGAAAATGTAGTTGATGCAAATTCAATAGAAGAAAAAGAAGATAGAATAGCCGTTTGGAAAGGCGATATAACAAAAATAAAGGCTGATGCAATTGTAAATGATGCAAACAGTTCATTATTAGGAAATAGACAACCATTCCATAAAGGAGTAGATAGTAAAATTCATGCAGCAGCAGGGCCAAGACTTAGAGAAGACTGCAATACAATAATAGAAAAACAAGGACATATCGAATACGCGGGAGATGCTAAGATAACAAGAGCATACTGCCTACCTTCAAAATATGTTGTTCATACTGTAGGACCTGTTGTTTTAGGTGGAAACCCTAGTAAAGAGCATGAAAAACAGTTACTTCACTGTTATAAATCAGTTTTAAATACTGTAAAAGATATAGAAGATATAAAAACAATAGTATTCTGTGGTGTATCTACAGGATCTTCAGGTTATCCAAAAAAAGAAGCAGCACAACTTGCTGTAGATAGAGTTAGAATTTGGTTAAAAGAAAATCCTGAAAAAGACATAAAAGTTATATTTAATGTATATGACGATGAAGAAATGGAAAAATACTTAAAAGCTTTAGAAAGATAGTTTTCTTAAATTTTAAAAGTTATATTAAAGTGATATTATTTAAAGTTTTAGGATGTTAACTTTAAAGCTTTGTGATATTAACTTAAAATAATATTAAATAAAAACTAAAATATAATAGAATTAGATTAAACTTAGGGCAGTATGATTTTCGTACTGCCTTTTATTTTGAGGTGGTATATTATGAAATTTGCAGAGAGTCCATTTTATTTTGATAGAAAATTAAAGACTTGCATAGTAGATGGAAGAATTACAGATGAATTAGAAAAAAATTTGTTAGATAGAGAGATTAGAATAATAAAAACTCCAAAATGTGAAGATGTGTACAAAGCAATATCTCATCATCCAGATATACAATTTTTCAATTGTGGAAGGGGAAAAATAATAGTTTGTCCAAATCTTTATGAGGAGTATGTTGATATTTTAAGTGATTTTAATATAGATATTATAAAAGGTGAAAAAAGTCTGAGTAAAAAATATCCAAATGATATAGCGTATAATGTCTGTGTTGTAGGAAAATATGCAATACATAATTTTAATTATACTGATGAGGTAGTTTTAAAAGAGCTTGATGATTGTGGATATGAAAAAATAAACATAAAACAGGGGTATTCTAAGTGTTCTATATGTGTTGTTGATGATAAATCTATAATAACTTCGGATAGGGGAATTTTTGAGGAAATAAATAATAGTAGTGCGGATATAGATTGTCTACTCATACAAGAAGGAAATATAGATTTGTTTGACATGAATTATGGATTTATAGGGGGATGTAGTGGATTATTGTCTAAAAATGAGATAGGATTCTTAGGGGATATAGAAAAGCATCCTAATTTTGAAGAGATTAAAGATTTTTTAGCTAAAAGAGGAAAAAAAGTTGTATCTTTATCAAATGAAAAGCTTATAGATTTGGGTTCAATAATTCCTATTTTGGTAGAATAGTAGACTTAAAATATAGATTAAAATAATTAAAGTGTTGAATAAAATAAACATAAAGGTATATAATTATATTCTGATATAGATACAGTAAATATTTATAGAAATTTAAATAAAAATTTTATAGAGGAAAGGAAGTCAGTTATGCACATTTTTTTAAGAATATTATTTATGGCGATTATCGGGGGAGTTATAGGGTATATTACAAACGTTGTTGCGATAAAAATGCTATTTAAACCTTATGAGCCAATAAAAATACCACTTACTAACATAGAGATAATGGGGCTTATTCCAAAAAGAAGAGCTGAAATAGCAAAAAATGTAGCAGAAACAGTTAAAAGAGAATTACTTAGCGAAGATGATATATTCAATGGAATAATAAAGGATGAAGATAAAGAAGAAATAGCAAGTTATATAAATTCTAAAATAGGGAATATAATATCAGAAAAGGCGATATTTTTACCATCATCTTTAGTATCAAAAATCAACGGATATATATCAGATATAGTTGATAAAGAGGTTGGAAATGCGATAGATGAGCTTGGTAGTACTTTTGTAGAAAAGGCAAAAAATAGAGTAGATATAGAAAAAATTATAGAAGATAGAATAAATGAATTCGATATAGAATATATAGAAGAAATGACTGTTAGAATAGCTAAAAAAGAGTTAAAACATATAGAAGTTTTAGGTCTAATATTAGGATTTTTAATAGGTATAGTTCAGGGATTAATAACACTGATTATATAATATTTCAGAAAATTAAAAGCTTTATATTGAAATGTGCAAAATGATGTGGTAGAATGAAATCAGAATTTTATATTAGCGATGAAAAGACCGAGTAGGATAAAGGTCGTCTTACAGAGAATTTGGGCCACCGGCTGAGAGCCTAAAAGAAATGAGTTATCTGAAAACTAGCTTGGAGCTGGATTTAGTAGCGAAAGTGAAAGTATCCGGGTGATTACCTTATAATCTTCAAGAGGGTGTTTTATATTTATAAATACCAACTTGGGTGGAACCGCGAGTATACTCGTCCCAGTTTTATGGGACGAGTTTTTTTATTTTCTATAAATTGCAAAATATAAAATCAATAAGTAAATTATTATTAATTAATATAAAGGGGAGGACAAAAGGAAATGATAAAAGTATCTTTAAAAAACGATGTAAGAGAATTTGAATCTGGCGTATCAGTTTTAGACGTTGCTAAATCAATAAGCGAAGGTCTTGCAAGAAGTATAGTTGCAGCTGAAGTAGACGGGGAAGTAGTTGGATTAGATACAGTATTAGACAAAGACTGTGCAGTTAATCTTTTAAAATTTGAAGATAAAGAAGGTAGAGAAGTATTTAGACATACTTCATCTCATATATTAGCTCAGGCTATAAAAAGATTATATCCAGAAGCTAAATTAGCTATAGGACCTGCTATAGATAATGGATTCTACTATGATATAGATTTAGAACATAGTTTAGTTCCAGAAGATCTTGAAGCTTTAGAAAAAGAAATGAAAAAAATAGCTAAAGAAGATTTAAAAATAGAAAGATTCGAACTTCCAAGAGAAGAAGCTATAAAATTAATGCAGGAAAAAGGTGAAGACTACAAAGTAGAATTAATAGAAGATTTACCTGAAGATGCAGTAATATCATTCTATAAACAGGGTGATTTCACAGATTTATGTGCTGGACCACACCTTCTTTCAACTAAGAAAGTAAAAGCAGTTAAACTTACAAGTGTAGCTGGTGCTTATTGGCGTGGAGACGAAAATAGAAAAATGCTTCAGAGAATATACGGTGTATCTTTCGAAAAAAATAAAGACCTTGAAGAACATTTACATATGTTAGAAGAAGCTAAGAAAAGAGACCACAGAAAATTAGGTAAAGAATTAGGATTATTCATGATACCTGAAGAAGGACCTGGATTCCCTCTAATGTTACCGAAAGGAATGGCTCTTAAAAATACTTTATTAGAATACTGGAGAGAAGTACATAGAGCAGCTGAATACGTTGAAATAGAAACTCCAATAATATTAAACAGAAAATTATGGGAAACTTCAGGACATTGGTATCACTACAAAGAAAATATGTATACTGTAAAAATAGATGAAGAAGATTTTGCTATAAAACCAATGAACTGTCCAGGAGGAATGTTATACTATAAGAGCGAAATGCACTCTTACAGAGATTTCCCAATGAGAGTTGCTGAACTTGGTAGAGTTCATAGACACGAATTATCTGGAGCACTTCACGGATTAATGAGAGTTAGAGCATTCACTCAGGATGACGCTCATATATTCATGTTACCAGAACAGATAAGAGATGAAATAAAAGGTGTAATATCTTTAATAGATGGTATATATAAAACATTTGGATTTGAATATCACTTAGAATTATCTACTAGACCAGAAGATTCTATGGGTTCTGATGAAGAATGGGAAGCAGCAGAAAATGGTTTAAGAGGAGCTCTTGAAGAATTAAATCTTCCATTCGTTATAAATGAAGGAGATGGAGCATTCTACGGACCTAAGATAGACTTCCACTTAACTGACTGCATAGGAAGAACTTGGCAGTGTGGTACTATACAGCTAGATATGCAGCTTCCAAGACAGTTCGATGCTACTTACATAGGACAGGATGGAGAAAAACATAGACCAGTTATGATACACAGGGTTGCATTCGGAAGTATAGAAAGATTCATAGGAATACTTATAGAACAGTATGCTGGTAAATTCCCAGTTTGGTTAGCTCCAACTCAGGTTAAGATAATACCTATATCTGACAAATATGCTGATTACGCTGAAAAAGTTAGAAAAGAATTATTCAACAATGGATTAAGAGTTGAAGTTGATGGTAGAGTTGAAAAAGTTGGATTCAAGATAAGAGAAGCTCAGCTTGAAAAAGTTCCTTACATGATAATAGTAGGTGAAAAAGAAGAAGCTGAAAACAATGTTTCTGTAAGATCTAGAGATGAAGGTGAATTAGGTAATGTTGAATTAGCTAAATTCATAGAAGATGTACAGGCTAAAGTAAAATCAAGAGAAAATATAGTAATGGAATAAATTATTATTGAGGCTGTTGCAATTAATGCAATGGCCTCTTTAAGTTAGTAATCACAATTATTTGCTCTCCAGTCCTCAGCGCCCCAATTATTATTTGAAAATATTTAAATGTATGGGGCGCTTGCGGAATTGTAGATGCAAATTAATTTGTGGTTACTAACTTAAATACCGATTGTAAAAACTTGCAACAGCAATCATTTATAACAGATATACTATTATAAAAAATAAAAGAAAGTGTTACAAAATTTTTCATGACACCATTATTTTATATGTTAGAAAGTCTGAAAATTATGAAATTAATACGAAATATTATTAGATGTAATATAAATATAATGACTGTTTAAATTTCTAATGATATACTATAGTAAATAGCAATGAAAATTTAATATTTTATGAAAAAAATTAAATAATATTAAAAAACTCTATATTATAGAATAGTTATTAAAATCTTAAAGGCGGTAATATATATGAATGTATATAAAGTTATTTTTTATTATATTGGAATCGTATTAGTTTGTATTGTGTTTGTTAGGATGTAATAACAAAGGAAAAAGTTGATATAGGTTTTGTTCATAAGATATTAATAAAAGGTGAAAAAGTAAAGGTATATTATTTGCCACATTTAAAGTTTGGCAGTGTATATAAAATACAAAAATAATTCTTTTGAGGAGGTAATTATATGAAGTTTGGATTTTTAGGTGTAGGAAATATGGCAGCAGCTATTATGAAAGGTATGTGCTTAGGTAATTCTTTTGATAATGCTGATGTTCTAGGATACAATAGAACAGCTGCTAAGGTAGAAAAGCTATCTGAAGAGTATGGTTTAACTACTTGTTATTCTGTTAAGGAGCTTATGGAAAAATCTGATGTTGTAGTTTTATCAGTAAAACCACAGGTTTTACCAGATGTTATGCCAGAAGTTAAAGATCTTTTAAGAGAAGGACAGTTAGTTATATCAATAGCAGCAGGTAAGGAAATAAGCTATTTACAGGAAAATTTAGGTGAAGATGCTCATGTAGTTAGAGTTATGCCAAATGTAAATGCACAGGCTTTAATGTCTACAAGTTGTTTTACTTGCAGTGAAAATGTTACTGATGAAGAAAAAGAAGTTGTTAAGACAATGTTTGGGGAAATCGGAAGTATAGTAGAAATAGAAGAAAGCCTATTTGCAGTATTTACAGCAGTTGGATGTGCATCTCCAGCATTTACTTACATATATATAGATGCTTTAGCAAGAGCTGGTGTTAAATGGGGACTTCCAAAAGATGTAGCACTAGAAATAGCAGCAAGTTCAGTTCTTGGTTCAGCTAAGATGGTTATGGAATCTGATAAACATCCATTTGGATTAATGGATGAGGTTTGTTCACCTGGTGGAACAACAATAGAAGGTGTTTGTCAGCTTCAGGACAATAACTTTATGAGCACAGTTGAAAAAGCAGTTAGTGCAGTTATAGAAAAAGATATGTCTTTAAAATAAAAAATATAAATCAAAATATAAAATGAAAAATTATAATATAAAAAATGGGCTATTGAAAATAATACAATAGTCCATTTTTTATATTTACGATTCTTTTGTAATCATTGTAAAAGTATAAAGTTGATTTTCTAAAAAATTCCTAAATGTTGTAGAAGTATTTTTGTTCCTAGGAGTATAAGTACTACTCCACCTGTAAATTCTGCTTTAGATTTAAATCTTATTCCGAATAGAGTACCTATTCTTATACCAAAAGCAGATATTAGAAATGTAGTGATACCGATTAATATAGCGGCATAGAATATATTTACACCTAAGAATGCAAATGTGATACCAACCGCCATTGCATCTATACTAGTTGCTATAGCTAAAACAACCATAGTTTTAAAATCAAAAGAAGAGCTTTCAACATCGCAACTTTCCTCTCTAGATTCTTTAATCATATTTGCTCCTATAAGTGCAAGTAGAACAAATGCAACCCAGTGGTCTATAGACATGATTTTTTCTTTAAAGCTACTAGCTAGAATATATCCAATTACCGGCATAAGTGCCTGAAAACCACCAAAGTATGTACCTGTTAAAAGAGATTTTTTTACATCCCTTTCTCTAAGTGTAAGCCCTTTACAAATTGCAACTGCAAAAGCATCCATTGAAAGTGCCACAGCAGTTATGAATAATTCAATTAAACTCATAATTTCCTCCAAATAAATTAATAATGTAAAAAATGATAATAAAAGGGAAAAATAAATGATTTACTTTCAAATGAAAATAAAAAAAGACCTATCTACAGCCTAAGCTGCAGATAAGTCTCGTCATTCAAAATAAAGCCAGACAGTCAAACTGCCAGTATGTTGACTAAATTACAATCCTAAAAGGATTGCCAACTACTCCCTTATTGCTAAAAATTATCATATAAATATTATATATTATTATAAAAGAAATTATTTAAGTTTGTCAATTAGTAGTAATTAATAAAATTATTTTTCAAATATAAATAAACCTTCACATATTAAAAATAAGTGTTAAAATATAAATGTAGATTTAAAATAATTAAAAATAAGCGGAAAAGGAAGGATAGCATATGACTACTAATAGAAATGATAAATGCTGGTGTGGAAGCGGATTAAAATATAAAAAATGCCATATGGATTTTGATGAAAAATACAATGAAATGGCAGCAAAAGGGCATATAATGCCACCAAAATCTTTAATAAAAAATAAAGAACAGATAGAAGCAATAAAAGAAAGTGGAAAAATAAACACAGGAGTACTTGATGAAGTTGCAAAACATATAAAAGTAGGAATGAGTACAGCTGATATAGATAAAATAGTTTACGATTATACAATAGCTCATGGTGCAACTCCAGCGCCTCTAGGATACGGTGGATTCCCTAAGAGTGTTTGTACTTCTATAAATAGTGAAGTATGCCATGGTATACCAGATGAAAATATAATCTTAAAAGAAGGAGATATTGTCAATGTAGACGTATCTACTATAAAAGATGGATATTTCTCAGATGCATCAAGAATGTTCAAAATAGGAAAAGTTAGTGAAGCAGCTGATAAAATAACTGATGTAGCTAAAGAATGCTTAGAAGCAGGAATAAAAGCAGTTAAACCTTGGGGACATCTTGGAGATATAGGTGCTGCAGTTCAGGAATTAGCAGAAAAAAATGGATATTCAGTAGTAAGAGCATTTGGTGGACATGGAATAGGATTAGAATTCCACGAAGATCCATTTGTAGCACATGTTGGTAAAAAAGGTCAGGGAATGGTATTAGTTCCAGGAATGATATTTACAATAGAGCCAATGATAAATGAAGGAGAATACGATGTATATGTGGATGATGTAAATGAATGGACAGTATATACAGCAGACGATTCTCTATCAGCTCAGTGGGAACATCAGATACTAGTAACTGAAGACGGAATAGAAATAATAACACAGTAGTTTGATTTATAGAAATATTGATAACATTTTTGGGGAAAATTAGTATTAAGAATTCATTCTCAAAAATAAATTTAAACTTTTTCAAAAAAAGACTTGCATTAAGTTGATGAAAGTAATATAATAAACAAGTAAGTTAAAAAAAGCAAGTAGAAATCCGTTTCTCACCTTACGACGAGAGTTAGTAAGTGTTAATATAAGTTAGAAAAAGCTTTAGGTAAAAGCTTTAATTAGTAATGAGAACTTATATGGCGGATGATAATTTATCATTCGCCTTTTTTAATATAATGATGGAGGTGGACTACCATTAGTAAGGAAGTCGCAATAAACGAACAGATAAGAGAAAAGGAAGTAAGAGTTATCTCTGCAGATGGAGAACAGCTTGGAGTTATGCCTATAAAAGAAGCTCAGGGATTAGCAAACAGCAAAAGCTTAGATTTAGTTATGATTTCGCCAAATGCTAAACCACCTGTTTGTAAAGTAATGGATTATGGAAAATACAGATACGAACAGGCAAGAAAAGAAAAAGAAGCAAAGAAAAAACAGAAAACTGTTAATGTTAAAGAAGTAAGATTAAGACCAGGTATAGAACAGAATGACCTTAACACTAAAGCTAAACAGGCTATGAAATTCTTATCAAAAGGAGATAAGGTTAAAGTAGAACTTAGATTTAGAGGTAGAGAATTAGGTCACAAAGACCTTGGTAAAGATGTAATGCTTAAATTCATAGAAGCAGTGAAAGAGTTTGGAGAACCAGCGAAAGCCCCTACATTTGAAGGGAACAACATGGTTGTAATAATAGATCCAAAAAAATAGATAAATATTCGAGAGGAGGAACTTTGTCATGCCAAAAATGAAAACTCATAGAGGTGCAGCAAAAAGATTAAAAAGAACAGGAAATGGAAAATTAAAAAGAGCTAAAGCTTACAAAAGCCATATATTAACTAAAAAATCTGCAAAAACTAAAATGAACTTAAGACAGTCAACTTTAGTTTCTGAAGGTGATGCTAGAAGAATAGCTCAGTTATTACCATACAAATAAGAATCGTAATAAAAGAAACGGAAAATATAAGAAGATTTTAAATAATAAATAATGGAGGATAAGAATAATGGCAAGAGTAAAAAAAGGTATGAATGCCCGTAAAAAACATAAAAAAGTTTTAAAACTTGCAAAAGGATTCAGAGGATCTAGAAGCAAATTATTTAGACCAGCTAATGCATTCGTTATGAAAGCATTAAGAAATGCATACATAGGTAGAAAATTAAAGAAAAGAGATTACAGAAAACTTTGGATACAGAGAATAAATGCAGCTGCTAGAATGAACGGAATATCTTACTCAAGATTAATGAACGGTTTAAAATTAGCAGGTGTTGAAGTTAACAGAAAAATGTTATCTGAAATGGCTATAGCTGATCCAGCTGGATTCGCTAAACTTGTAGAAGTTGCTAAAGCTAAATTAGCTTAATTAACATTATACTACGTAAATACAGACTGTTTTGCATAAGCAAGACAGTCTTTTTTTATGGTTCAAACTTAACAATTGATTGTATCTGATAAGGTTGTTTTTAATTCCAAATTAGAATATAATATATTAATGATATTTAAAATAATTAATTAGAGCTTAAAATAAAAATGTAAAATAAACATAAAAAAATAAAAGGTGTTAATATACACATTATGTAAAGTTATATAGAAATATGTAATTTTATAATGTTAGGAGGTACGAGGGAAATTGAAAACAATGCTCAAAAGAGTTGCTTCTTACGGGAGTGGAATGCAACCAACTCAGGTAATGGTTATCGGGTTTGCGACGGTTATATTAGCAGGAGCTATAATGCTAAATTTACCGATAGCGACACAAAACGGAGAGAGTATAGGATTTTTAAATGCATTATTTACAGCTACATCAGCTGTATGTGTTACGGGTTTGGTAGTAGTTGATACAGCTACCTATTGGAGTTTTTTTGGTCAGCTGACGATAATAATGCTTATACAAATAGGTGGACTAGGATTCATGACTGTTACAACAATGTTTGCACTTATTACAGGTAAAAGAATAAATTTAAAGGAAAGGCTACTAATACAGGAGGCATTAAATCAAAGAGATTTATCAGGTATAGTAAGACTTACTAGATATGTTCTTATGATGACATTTGCAATAGAGGGTATAGGAGCTATTATACTATCGACTACATTTATACCGATGTTTGGTTTTGTAAAAGGAACATGGTATTCAATTTTCCATGCGATTTCAGCATTCTGCAATGCTGGATTTGACCTTATGGGAGCTACAGCTGGTCAATTTACATCTATAGTATGTTTTAATAATAATTATGTAGTAATGATTACAATTTCGTTTTTAATAATATTTGGTGGTCTGGGATTCCCTGTTCTACTAAATATAATAAGAGAAAAGAGATATTCAAAATTCAACCTACATACTAAAGTAGTTATTTTTACAACAGGAGCACTTATAATTGTAGGTACAATTACAATTTTAGCAATAGAGTTTGATAGACCAAGTACTCTTGGAGATATGCCTATAATGCAGAAAGTTGTAAATGCATATTTCCAATCTGTTACATCTAGAACAGCAGGATTTGCTAGTATAGACCTTACTAAGCTAAGAGAAAGTACTCTATTTGCTATGATAATTTTAATGTTTATAGGTGCAGCACCGGCATCTACTGGTGGTGGTATAAAAGTTACAACACTTGCTACACTTTTATTATCAGTTAAGAGTCTTATATTAGGAAAATCAGATATAGAAATATATGAAAGAAGAATAAGCTCATCTACTGTTAGAAAAGCTATGGTAATATTTGTAGTAGGAATAAGTTTTGTTGTAATAGGAACATTCTTATTATCAGCAACACAGGAACACTTTACTTTAACAGCAGCTGCATTTGAGGTTGCATCTGCATTTGCTACAGTTGGACTTAGTATAGGAGGAAGCCCTACACTTACACCAATAGGTAAGCTACTTATAATAATGTATATGTTCGCTGGACGTGTTGGATCTCTTACAATATTCATGGCATTTATGTCAGGTGGTTCTAAAAAGGTTCAGCCGGTTAGATATCCTGAAGGAAGCTTAATCGTAGGATAAAATTTTTAGGGTTATTAGGAGAGGATAAAATGAGTATGAAACAATATATAGTAATAGGATGCGGTAGATTTGGAGCTTCAGTTGCATCTACAATGCATTTATTAGGCCATCAGGTTATGGCAATAGATAAAAATGAGGATATAATACAGAATCTTTCTGATAAAGTAACACATGCAGCAATTGTCGATGTTACAGATGAACGGGCACTTAGATCACTTGGTTTAAGTAACTTTGATGTTGCAATAATAGCAATAGGCTCAGATATAAGAGCATCTATAATGGCTACACTTATAGCTAAAGAAATGGGTGTAGAAGAAATAATCTGTAAAGCTAAGGATGAGCTACAGGCTAAAGTTCTTTATAAAATAGGTGCCGATAGAGTTGTATTCCCAGAAAGAGATATGGGAGTTAGAGTTGCACACAACTTAGTATCAAATAATATACTAGACCATATAGAATTAGACCCAGAGTACTCTATAGTTGAAATAGTTGTTCCTAAAAAATGGATGGGCAAATCTCTTATAGAGTTAGAGCTTAGAAGTAGATACGAAATAACAGTTCTTGCTATAAAGAGCGGAAAAGAAATAAATGTAACTCCTTCTCCGGAAGAAAAACTTGAGGGTGGAAATATACTTGTAATAATAGGTAAAAACTCAAGCATTAGAGATATAATAAATCAAAATATTGAAACTGTGGGGAGAAGATAATTTATGGTAGAAATAACTAGTAAGGACAATGAAAAAATAAAAAATACCAAACTTCTTCTAAAATCAAAAAACAGAAATAAAGAGAGCAAATTTATAATAGAAGGATATAGAATATTAACGTTGGCTTTTGAGCAAAAGGATATTATAGATTATGTCTTTATAAATGAGGATTTTGAAAATAAAGAAGAACACAGAGAATTTTTAAAAAAATTAGAAGATGCAAATATAAAAGTATATAAGACAACTAATAAGAATTTTAAAGATATGGTAGATACTGAAAATACTCAGGGTATACTAGCAGTTGTTTCTTATCAGAAAAAGACTCTTGAAAAGAATCTAACAGATGATGATAAATACATTATAGTATTAGATAGAATTCAGGACCCTGGTAATATGGGAACAATAATAAGAACAGCAGATGCAGCAGGTGCAGATGCGATAATAACTTTAAAAGGATGTGTCGATATATACAACCCAAAGGTAATAAGATCTACAATGGGTTCTATATTTAGCATGAATATAATTCCTGCTGAAAGAGATGAGATGTTATCTACATTAAAATCTAAAGGCATAAAGATTGTATCAAGTTGGCTGAATACAGAAAACTGGTACGATACTGTAGATTATGGGGATAAAGTTGCGCTTGTAATAGGAAATGAAGCAAATGGAATTGATGATGTTATAGCTGAAAATTCTGATTTACTTGTAAAGATACCTATATATGGAAGTGCAGAATCTTTAAATGCGGCGATAAGTTCAGCAATTCTAATGTATGAAATCAAAAAATCACTTGTCTAAAAGACAAACAATATGTTATAATCATAGGGAATTGTAAAAACAATTACAAAAATTAAAAATAATTGACATTGATAGAGAAAAGTACTGTGAACCATTTCAGTAAAGAGATAGATTGTCGTTGGCTGTGAGCAATCTTCTGAAATATCATGGGAAGTTCACTCTGGAGTTTCCATACTGAAGTCGATTTGATGTGTAAGTTTGGACGTATAGGATGCGTTAAATCTTTTGAGGTGGTTTAATATAATTTATTAGACTACTAGGGTGGTACCGCGGAATTATAGTCTTTCGTCCCTAGCTGGGATTGAAAGACTTTTTTTATGAAAAAAATAAGAAAATAAATTTTCGCAAAGAAAAATAAAAAAAACTATTTATGAAAGGGTGATTTTAAAGATGCAGGAAAAACTTCTTGAATTACAGAAAAATGCATTAGCTGAAATAGCACAGGCTGACAGTATAGAAAAAGCTGAAAGTCTTAGAGTTAAATACCTTGGTAAAAAGGGAGAACTTACAATAATATTAAAAGGAATGGGAAAATTATCTGCTGAAGAAAGACCAGTTGTTGGTAAAGTAGGTAATGAAGTTAGAACAGCAATAGAAGAAGGAATAAACAACGCTAAAACTAAGCTTAAAAAAGCAGAGCAGGCTAAAAAATTAGCAGAAGAAGTAATAGATGTTACAATGCCTTCAAAAGAATTTAAAGTAGGCAAAAAACATCCTATAACTAAAATAATAGATGAAGTAACTGATATATTCATAGGAATGGGATTCTCAATAGCAGAAGGTCCAGAAGTAGAAACAGT
The DNA here is from genome assembly GCA_900550335.1 of uncultured Clostridium sp. Classification (GTDB taxonomy): domain Bacteria; phylum Bacillota; class Clostridia; order Peptostreptococcales; family Peptostreptococcaceae; genus Peptacetobacter. The sequence continues at coordinate 15,950 of URRU01000012.1, forward strand.
TAGAAACAACTTCGATGCACTAAATGCTCCAAAAGACCATCCATCAAGAGATATGTCAGATACATTCTACATAAATGATGATTTATTATTAAGAACACAGACTTCTCCAGTTCAGATAAGAACTATGGAAAAAGAAGATTTACCAATAAAAATAATAGCTCCTGGAAGATGCTTCAGATCAGACTCTCCAGATGCTACACATTCTCCAATGTTCCATCAGATAGAGCTTCTAGTTGTTGGAAAAGATATAACAATGACAGAATTCAAAGGAACTTTAAACACATTCGTTCAGAAATTATTCGGAAGTGAAACAAATACAAAATTCAGACCTCACAACTTCCCATTCACTGAACCAAGTGCGGAAATAGACGTAACTTGCTTCAAATGTGGTGGTAAAGGTTGCCCAGTTTGTAAAGGAGAAGGTTGGATAGAAATATTAGGTGCAGGTATGGTACATCCTAATGTACTTAGAAACTGTGGAATAGATCCGGAAGTTTACAGTGGATTCGCAGCAGGTATGGGTGTTGAAAGACTTGCAATGCTTAAATACGGTATAGACGACATAAGATTATTATTCGAAAATGATGTTAGATTCTTAGATCAGTTCTAATTTGATGAAATAGGGAGGAAAAATTAAATGTTAGTATCAGTAAAATGGTTAAGAGATTACGTAGATATAGATATGGACGTAAAAGAATTTGCCGATATGATGACAATGACAGGGACTAAAATGGAAACTGTTGAATACTTCGGTGAAGATATAGAAAATGTTGTAGTTGGGAAAATATTAGAAATAAACCCACATCCAAATGCAGATAAATTAATAGTAACAAAAGTTGATGCTGGAGAAAAAGTTCTTCAGATAGTAACAGGAGCAAAAAATGTAAAAGTTGGAGACTATATACCTCTAGCAATACATGGAGCTAAACTTCCTGGTGGAATAAAAATAAAAACAGGAAAATTAAGAGGCGAAGTATCAGAAGGTATGATGTGTTCTGCAGCTGAACTTGGAATAGATGAAAAATACGTTGAAGAATACAAAAAGAACGGAATATTCCTTCTTGATTACGAAGATAGTTATGAAACAGGTAAAGATGTTAAAGAAGTTCTTGGCATAAACGATGCGGTTATAGATTTCGAATTAACATCAAATAGACCAGACTGCAGATGTGTAATAGGTATAGCTAGAGAAGCAGCTGTAACAGTTGGTAAAAAAGTTAAATACCCAGAAGTATCTGTTAAAGAAGAAGCTGATGAAGCAATAGATTTCGATGTACAGATAGAAAACCCAGAATTATGTAAAAGATATGCAGCTAGAATAGTTAAAGATGTTAAAATAGCTCCATCTCCATACTGGATGCAGAGAAGATTAATAGAAGCTGGTGTAAGACCTATAAACAACATAGTAGATATAACTAACTATGTAATGTTAGAAATGGGACAGCCAATGCATGCATTCGATTTAAGTGATATAGGAACTGGAAAAATAGTTGTTAGAAATGCTGAAGAAGGAGAAAAATTCGTTACTTTAGACGAACAGGAAAGAACTCTTGATAAAGATATGTTAGTTATAACTAATGGAGAAAAATCTTTAGCTTTAGCTGGTGTAATGGGTGGATTAAACTCAGAAATAAAAGACACTACAACTGAATTATTATTTGAAAGTGCAAACTTCCAGTCTGAAAATGTAAGAGCTACTTCTAAAAAATTAGGACTTAGAACTGAATCTTCTTCAAGATTTGAAAAAGGTATAGATCCAAACTTAGCAGAACTTGCTGTAAACAGAGCAGCTCAGTTAGTTGAAATGTTAGGTGCTGGTAAAGTATTAAAAGGTATAGAAGATAACTATCCTTCGAAAACAGAACAGAAAATACTTACAGTAAATCCTAAGAGAATAACAGCTAGATTAGGAATAGACCTTCCAATAGCTCAGTTCATAGAAATATTAGAATCATTAGAATTCGACTGTGACTTAAAATCTGCTGAAGAATTAGAAATAAGAGTACCTTCATTCAGATTAGATATGGAACAGGAAGCAGATGTTCTTGAAGAAATAGCAAGAATATACGGATTCGAAAATATACCAGCTAAACAGTTAGAAGGTAACTACACAGCAGGTGTAAAAACTGAAAGACAGAAATTCAACGATATATTAAAATCTACAGCTCTATCAGCAGGATTATACGAAGTACTTAGCTACTCATTTGTAAGTCCATCAGGTGTAGATAAAATAAAATTACCCGCGGATTCTCCAAAGAGAAACTTTGTAAAACTTTTAAATCCACTTGGAGAAGAAACTTCTGTAATGAGAACTACAATGATACCAAATATGCTTGATATAGTATATACTAATATGTCAAGAAAGAACCCAGAATTTGCAGCATTTGAATGTGGACATGTATTCGTACCAAGTGAAGAAGGACTTCCTTCAGAATTAAACCACATGTGCATGGCAATGTACGGAAAAGAAGTAGATTTCTTCGTTCTAAAAGGTGCAGTTGAAAAAGTTCTTGAAAGAGCAGGAATGAAAGAATATGAAATAATACCAGAAAAAGAAAACACTACATTCCATCCAGGTAGATGTGCTAAAATAGTATGTAATGGAGCATTAGTAGGTTACTTAGGAGAAGTACATCCAGAAGTACTAGAAAACTACGGATTAACTCAGAGAGTATACGTTGCTGAAATAGATACTGATGTAGTATTCGAAAATTCAGATAGAACAATAGTATTCAAATCTCTTCCAAAATATCCATCTACATCAAGAGATATAGCACTTACTGTAAAAGATGAAGTATATGTAAAAGATATAGAAGATATAATAAAAGCTAATGGAGAAGGATTAGTTGAAAGTTATAGATTATTCGATGTATATAAAGGATCTCAGATAGAAACAGGATATAAATCTGTAGCATACAGCATAACTTATAGAAGTGCTGAAAAAACACTTACTGATGATGACATAGCACCAGTTCACGAAAACATATTAAAAGAATTAAGCGAAAAATTAGGTGCTGAATTAAGAGCTTAATGAAAAGTAATCATTAGGGGGTGAAAACCGATGAATAGAGTTACTGTAAAAATACAGGGTTCTGAATATCAGATGACAGGAGATAAACCTGTTGAAAAAATGAAACAGATAGCTGATTATGTAGATAGTGAAATGAGTACAATAGCTGAAGTAAACTCAAGACTTAGTATATCAGCAATATCAATACTTACAGCTCTAAATATAGCGGATCTTCTATTTGAATGCTCTGAAGAAAATGAAGCATTAATGAATGAGTTAGAAGAATTAAAAGCTAATACAGTAGTTGGAGTAGATTCTGAAACTGTTAAAGAACTAGAAACAAAAGTAAATGAAAAAGAGCAGGAAATAGAAGAATTAAAAGCAGGGGTTGAATCTAAAAACTCAGAACTTGAAGAACTACAGAAAAGAATGTCAGAACTTATGGAAATAGTAGAGGAAAAGAAAAAAGAAATTCTAGAACTACAGAATCCAGAAGTATGTCAGGAAATGAATGTAGATGAAAGAATAAAAGAGCTAGAAGAAAAATTAGATGATGCTAATAAAAAAGTAGAAACTGCGGAACAGATAGCTTCTGAGTTCCAAAATACTGCTTATGAACTTCAGCTTGAAAACACTGAGTTAAAAAATAAATTAGACAAATAATGTAAATATATTGCAAAAAGAGTCGCTTGATACATATAATATATGGAGCGACTCTTTTTTATGTTGTAAATTATATAGAGGAAGTTATTTATAAAATTAGATGATGATTATTTGATATGTGATATTAAATTAATTATATAATTGTTTAAATAAATAATAAGTTATTGAAATAAAAATTTAAAATTCAATTAAAAGGAGGAAAATATGAATAAAATAGAACTTCTTGCTCCAGTGGGAAGCTTTGAAGCGTTAAAAGCAGCTGTTCAAAATGGAGCAAATGCTGTTTATTTAGGTGGAAAAGATTTTAGCGCAAGAGCATCAGCAAACAACTTTGATAGAGAAGAATTAAAAGAAGCTGTAAGATATGCTCATATTAGAGATGTACAAGTTTTTGTT